>CAZIYQ010000253.1:0-3752 GCA_964543505.1 uncultured bacterium
CGAAGGACAGGATCTTTTGTCCCTCTCCGAATCAGAGATGCAGTCAATCAGAGGGGGGCAAATAGCGTTAATCCCCCAGAATCCCATGACCTCTTTAGACCCCGTCTATCGGGTCGGGGATCAAATTATTGAGGCTCTGCGTCAACATGTCAAAATAAGCAAACGCGAAGCCAGGCAGCAAGTTCTTGAGGTCATGGCGAAGCTGAATATTCCGAATCCAGAGCGAGTCTTTCATCAATATCCGCACCAGCTTTCCGGTGGCTTAAAACAGAGAATTGTCATTGCGATCGGCGTGTGTACCAACCCCAAACTCCTGGTTGCTGACGAGCCCACAACCGCATTGGATGTCACTGTGCAGGCTCAAATTATGCGCTTATTTAAAGAGATGATCGTAGAAAGGGGGATCAGCTTGTTACTGATTACCCATGACCTGGGAGTGATCGCTCAAGTTTGCGATAAGGTCGCCGTCATGTACGCCGGAAATATAGTTGAGTTTAGGAGCATCGAAGCCCTGTTTAACAATCCTCGTCATCCCTACACCAAAGCGCTACTAGGCTGTATCCCTACGATAGGTATGGCAAAAGGATCTCTATCTGCGATCTATGGCAACGTCCCCAGCTCTGGTGTTTATCCACGAGGCTGCCGTTATCATCCCCGTTGTCCCCATGCCGACGAACAGTGCCAAAAAACTATGCCGCCATTTATTGAAGTCGAAGATGCAGTCTGGGTGGCGTGCCATAAATATTATGGGAAAAAGTAACCCCATGGCAAAACTTATAGAGATCAAAGATCTTTCCGTTTCATTCGACGTCAGAGGTGGGCTGCTTCTGCGGAAGATCGGTACGATTAGAGCTGTCGACACTGTCTCCTTTTCTATCAACAAGGGCGAGATATTAGGGGTGGTCGGTGAATCCGGGTGTGGGAAGTCTACTCTAGCTCGCTTAATTTTGCGTCTTATTGAACCCACACACGGCAGCGTAACTTTTGACGGGGTCGATATTTTAAAGTTGTCTCGAAAGGATTTGCGCCAGCAACGGCGCCATATGCAGATGGTCTTTCAGGATCCTTACTCGGTTATGGATCCCCGGTTTACGATTTTCAGAAGTATCGCGGAACCTTTTCAAATTCAAAATTATAGGTTCACCGCAGAAGAGAAGCGCAAAAAGATTGATGACCTGCTTGAGCTGGTTGGTTTGAGTTCTGAACACGGATTCTCCTACCCACATGAACTTTCGGGCGGACAAAAACAGCGCACTGATATTGCGCGCATGCTGGCGCTGACCCCTCAATTTGTCATATTGGACGAACCAACGGCTGCGCTGGATGTTTCGGTTCAAGCCCAGATTATTAAATTACTTGAAGGGTTGCGGCAACGGCTCGATTTGACCTTGCTGTTTATTTCCCATGATCTGGCGCTGGTGAGTTATTTTTGTGATCGGGTCCTCGTTATGTATTTAGGGCGAATAGTCGAAATTATATCCTCTGACCTGATTGGAATAAATCCGCATCATCCTTATACGCAAGCGCTGATTGAGAGTATTTTTCAAGCGGTACCCGGTGAAAAAAGTACCGCTGCCCCCTTGGAAGGCGAAGTCCCCAGCCCATTCAACTTGCCCCTTGGCTGTGTGTTTTCATCACGTTGTAAATATGCACAACCAATTTGTCTGGAACAACCCCCTGTTCTGGAAGAATTCGAAGATGGCGGTCAGGTCGCCTGCCATTTTCCCCTGAATAGTCATTATATTGTTGATAAAGGTTGTCAATGAGCAATTTCTTAATAAAGAATGGCAGGATTGTCGATGGCACAGGCAAGTCTGCTTACCAAGCTGATATTGCGCTTGAAAACGGCAAAATCGAGAGAATCGGGACAGACATAGGTACGAATTTCGATGGCATTATCGATGCTGGCGGCATGATTGTCTGCCCCGGGTTCATCGACATCCATTCACACACTGATTTTACGATTGCGGTTAATCCGAATGCCGAAAGTAAAATCCGGCAAGGAGTAACGACGGAAATTGTCGGAAATTGTGGCATGAGTGCAGCGCCACTTACGCCCGCGTTTATGTCAACCCTGAAAGACCATCTAACCATTGATTCCGACTATGGAAAAGCTGAAGATATCGGGCATTCATGGGAGACCTTCGGAGACTACATCAGATATCTGAATGAGTTGCCACTGGGTGTTAATCTTATGCCGTTGGTGGGTTTCGGTACATTGCGCACTGCGGTTATGGGATTAAAAAGCGGACCGCCAAGTGCAAATGAAATGCGACAAATGGAGGGCCTGCTGGAGAAGAGTCTGGAAGAGGGTGCTGCTGGCTTGTCGACGGGTCTTGAATATCTGCCAGATTCATTAAGCCATGTCGATGAGTTCATCAGACTCTGCCATGTGGTTAAACGTCAGGACAAGCTTTACGCATCGCATATCAGGGGAGAAGCACAAACCCTGTTTCCCGCCATTGAAGAGGCTATTCGTTGCGGGGAAGAGTCCGGCTGTCAAACTCAAATCTCGCATCTGAAGTTGGGTGGAGAGTGCAACTGGGGGAAAACAGAGCAGTTGTTCGCTCTGTTGGAGGGGGCGATTTCAAGAGGAGTACGCCTGTCATGGGACCAGTATCCCTACATTGCCTGGGGCTCAGGTCTTGCGGATTATATCCCGCGCTGGGTCAGACAGGACGGGCATAAAAAAACCATTCAATATTTGACTGATCAATCGACCCGAAAAAAGATCCGCCGCGAGATCGAGCACGCCATAAATGCGGGTACCCACGCATACAATATCGCTGCCTGGGAAAACGTTCAGGTTACAAAGGTCAGGTCTTTCGAATTCAAATCCTTTGAAGGGAAAAGAATTAGCGAGATTTCTGTAGAGTTGAATGTTGATCCACTTGAATGTGTTTTTGAGCTGTTGATCAAAGAGCAAGGGGCGGTATCGACACTGGTTTTCTGTATGGCTGAAGACGATGTGGAAAGAATCATGCGGCATCCGCAGACGATAATTGCCAGCGACGGCAGGGCGGTAGCTACTTACGGTGAGTTGCACAACGGGAGCCCTCATCCCCGATATTATGGAACCTTTCCCCGGGTGTTGGGGGAATATGTGCGCGAGAAGAAAATCCTGACCCTGGAAGGGGCGATAAAAAAAATGACTTCAATGCCAGCCAGAGTGATGAATTTGCAGGACAGGGGGATACTTGCTGTCAATAGGGTTGCGGATATCACTATTTTTGACCCAGAAGCGATCTGCGATGTCGCCACCTATGAAAATCCCCATCAATACCCGACCGGGATTGATAAAGTAATAATCTCTGGCGAAGTCATTATTGACAAGGGGAATCATACCGGAAAAATGTTGGGGCATATCATAAAATGAGAAAAATCTGCGGCCAGGAGTCTGTCCGAGAATAGGAGCCTACTGCGTAAAAGCAGACCTTGGTCAGATTCCCTACTGATTCTCGTTACACTATCCGTATTCCATCCTTAGGTTCGTGAACGGCACATCCATGTGCCACTACTCGCCTCAAATTATGAGATGCTACCTCAAATCATGAGAAAATCCACCACCAATCCTCATTCCCTCGTTATTGCTCCTGTTTTCGGACAGCCTTCTGGTCATTAATCTTATTTATTCAATATCTTAAGTTCAACAGGGGTGGAATTTCAACGAAGTTGCAGATTTCAGAATAGATAAGGAGTAAGCGCTGCAAATCACCCAGTCTTTCAATCACCGTGAACTTCGTTTATTGTTG
>CAZIYQ010000254.1:0-3746 GCA_964543505.1 uncultured bacterium
CCACATTTTCTAAAGCTGACAGCAACTGACTTTTAAGGAGTGCTGCAGTCTGGCCAGCATCCCGTTGCTGCAATGTCTCACCAACACAAAGAATTGTACCCAGACCATCCTTCAGCGCTTTTTTAAGCTTTCTGGCAATGGTCTCATCACTTTCGTTAAAAACATGTCTGCGTTCAGAGTGACCTATTAGGACCCAGCTACAACCGGCATCTTTCAGCATTGCAGTTGAGACTTCTCCGGTAAATGCACCGGCTGATTCATAAAATAAATTTTGGGCACCTATTTCAATCCTGCTTTTTGCTGCTGCATCAACCGCTGATACAAGACCTGTATATGCAGGACATAGAATAATTCGTGTTTCGTCGACCATAATGTTTTTTGACACCAATGTAGAAATAAAATTAACACCTTCAGTGGGTGTAAGGTTCATTTTCCAATTGGCTACACAAAATTTTAGTCTATTCATGATCATCCAGCGCTTTGAAAGCGGGGAGTTCAATACCACTAAGTAGTTCAAGCGATGCTCCGCCACCGGTGGAAATATGTGTAAAACTATTCATTCCGAGGTCCAGCCGCTCAATTGCGGCAGCAGTATCACCTCCGCCAACAATCGATGTAGCACCCTCCTCAGTTTCGTTAATGATAGCATGTGCAATAGAGTGTGTCCCTGTTGAAAAAGCCGGGATCTCAAACACACCTAATGGACCATTCCAGAGAATTGTTTTAGCATCTTCGAGATGCTTATCAAAAATCATTGAAGACTCCGGCCCAATATCAAAACCGATTTCATCATCTTCTAACTCCTCCATTGGGGCTACTCGCCAAGCTGTATCTTCATCGAGTTCCGGAGCTGCAACAACATCAACAGGCAAAATGATCTCTACTTTCTTTTTTTTCGCTTCCAACAGGATTTTTTTCGCAATCGAAATATTTTCATCATCGACCCTTGAATTCCCTACATTTTCCCCTAATACTTTTAGGAAAGTAAAAGCCATCGCCCCACCGATTAAAATTTTATCGGCTTGTTTCATAAGATTGTAGATGAGCTCAATCTTTCCACTGACTTTTGAACCCCCTAAAATAACCACGAAGGGATGTTCAGGGGAGTGAATCGCAGCAGATAAATATTTTCTCTCTTTTGCGAGTAAAAATCCACAAGCTGATAATCTGAAATAATCAAGAATCCCAACATTAGATGCGTGTGGTCGATGGGCCGTCCCAAATGCATCGTTAACATAGATATCGCCATGTCCTGCCAATGCTTTGGCAAATACTGAATCGTTTTTTCTTTCGCCGGGGTGAAAACGCAAATTCTCCAGTAAATGTACCTCTCCGGGAGTCAGACTTTCAGAAAGTTTTAAAGCCTCTTCCGATATACAATCATCAGAAAATTGCACATCACGATCTAACAAATCTTCAAGAGAATACAGCAAAGGCTCCATCGACAACCCCGGAAGCACCTGGCCCTCGGGTCTGCCAAGATGTGACATCAGCACGACCGAAGCTCCATTCTCCAGGCAATAGCGGATAGTCGGTAATGCTGCCCTGATCCTGAAGTCATTTTGCACAACACCCTCTGCAAGCGGAACATTGAAATCCACTCGTATGAGACATCGTTTATTTTTGAGATTTATTTCTGATAGTTTTCGCATGAATTTAGTCCAAATTCAGAACGCAAATATCGGATTCTTATCGTTCATGAAACAAGGCTTTTGCTGATGGTGAAAAGGTGGTGTTTTGTTCCACAATAGACATATTTAGGGTGCAAAAATATTGTTAGTAGCAGTCTCACCCTTTGTTTATCAGATTGACCTGTCTATTCTCAGTTTTGGAGTTGACAATGTGAAAACTCCGGCAGACGCAGCTCCACATTCCTTTAAAACTCTCGAACAGGAATTTGCTGTTGCGCCTGATGTCAATACATCATCGATTAACAAAATCTTCATACCGCTGCAATTCCCCTTGACCCGGAAAGCATGTTTTGTATTTTGTTTACGACTTTCAATGTCAAGTTTGGTTTGAGTTGCTGTCCATTTAACTCTTCGTAATATCTTCTGATTTACCGGAATTTTCAAGTGTTTGCCCAACGCATCTGCTATCACTTTTGCCTGATTAAAACCCCGCTCTCTTTGACGGACTCTGTGCAAGGGAACGGGCACAATTGCATTAACATTTTCAATTTCCTGATATCTACCAATATTGTTTATGGCTAATTCTGAAATCTTCCGAAGAAGTTTTTGAAAGCCGTGGTATTTGCAAGTGTGTATGCAATCCTGCAGAAGATTATCGAACCAGTAAGCTGAAAAGGCGAAATCAAGATCATTCCCGGTAGTCACTTTCGTAATCCAGTTCCCGAGGTCTGTGGGTTCCAGATTTGCAAGACATTTCCGACAGTACCGAATTTCATTACGTGCTAATTGCTGTTCACATTTTTTACAGAATTGGGGAAAAAGAAAATCCAGGATGGCTGTTGAAATATGGAAATTTGTCCAACCCATTTTAACAATTTATTTTGGCCGGTAATCAGACGCTAATACCAGCACTTCTCACCTCGCTGTCGTCTTTGAAATTGACAGAAACAATTTTTGAGACGCCCTCTTCCTCCTGCGTGACGCCATAGAGATAGTCGGCTTCTTCCATAGTTAATTTGTTATGAGTAATGACGATGAACTGAGTGTTTTCTGAAAATTTACGTAGTACTTCCGTGAATCTGAAAATATTGTTGTCATCCAGCGGTGCATCGACTTCATCGAGAATACAAAAGGGACTGGGTTTTACCAAGTAAATAGCAAACAGCAGACTTATGGCGGTTAAAGCTTTTTCACCTGCTGACAGCATCCTGATCGTTTGGGTTTTTTTACCGGGAGGTCTGGCAATGATTTCAATCTCCGCTTCGAGGGGATCTTCGCTACCGACAAGTCGAACATGAGCTTCACCCCCATCGAAGAAAAGTTTGTAGGTCTTTTTAAAATTCTCGGCTATCTGTTCAAAGGTTGAACTGAATTTTTTGCGCGCCTCATTATCTATTTTTTCAATCGATAGCTTCAGATTCCTCTCCGATTCATTGATATCATCAAATTGTTTCTTTAAAAAGTCATAACGTTCCGACTCTGCTTTGAACTCTTCCGCCACTGCCATGTTAATTGGTCCGATGCGATTAATGGACTGATCGATAGAAGCAATCGAATCTTTTAACTCATCAATATTAATTTCTGTTAAATCTAATATCTGTGTAGGAACGCCAATTTTATACACTTCACGAATCTTGTTTCGAATGAGCTCTTTCTCCTTAGTAATTTCAGCCAGCTTCAGCTCATCTTGGCGGATTTGCATAATGTTTTCCTCTTTGACCTTTTGTCGGTCTCTTACATTTCTCTGCAGATCCTGCATTTGCTCGTAAAGAGCATCGTAGCCATTCTGAACCTCTCGTTTTTTATCTACCAAGGAATCCTGTTTAAGGATGAGTTCTTCTTTCTTGTCCGTATTTTGAGCAATTAATTTCCCAAGGTTCAGGACTTTAACGTTCAATTGTTCAGATGCCAAATCTATCCGAGTTTGTCTATTACTCAATTCGCCCATTTGGGTCTTCGAGGATTCCAGCCGATATCCTAACCCCTCAAATTCTTTTTCGATCTCGACGAGTTTTACACGGAAATCCTGTTTTTCCTGTTGTTTTTTATTACTCTCCTTATTGATCGTTTCGAGTTTGAGAGTGAGTTCGGCGATTTCTTCCTGAATGGTTTTGT
>CAZIYQ010000255.1:0-3735 GCA_964543505.1 uncultured bacterium
AAGATGTATTCAATTTCACAACACCGGAACAGGAAATATTTGGCTGCACCGATCCGGAGGCCTGGAATTATAATCCAGATGCAACAATAGATGATGGCAGCTGCGAGGATTACATAAACGGAGATTTGAACTCAGATAATGTTCTGGGTATTCTTGATATTGTGACGCTGGTTTCAATTGTAATCGGAGACACAGAACCCGACGATTATCAATTAATAGCCGGAGATTATAACGGCGACGGTATCCTGGATATACTTGATATCGTTCAGTTGGTGACCTGCGTATTGTCTAGTTGCTGGACGACTGGCTAATTTAATATATCACGAATTCGATTCCGCAACGGCTGCAAGCCAGTCCATGGAATTTTATAGTCTGATGATCTCATAAATGTGAGCATATTCGAGGATAACCAGGTTTGACCGGAGAACCATTGTACATGAATTGCAAATGGTGCGATGTCCTATCAGAACCCTCTCCTCCCTGCCCTGCGGGCAATCTGCAGCCATGAGAACCTGGCCGGGCGGGCGATATGAAGCTCTGTGTTAAAGATTGTCCAGGGGGCTTTTCGAAAGGGCATCGCAATAAAATACTTATGGCCGACCTGTACGAATAACGTTTTGGTCACTGTAGTACCGAAGGTTTAAATTGTGTTCGAATTTGCATGGAAATTTACTCTTTAACATAAAATTACTGCGTTAAACAGCAATTAATAACAGGGATATAGCAGGATAAACACTATAATAGAGTTTAACAGGATGTTATAGGCTTCATGCAAAAAATAGACATTGGGCACATTGAAAATTATGAGTAACGATGGACATAAATTGAAATAAACCGAATTGACAACCGGACTGATACAGCTTGACCGACATTGCGACCTAACAAAAAACAGAGAACTGACAAAAAAGAAAAAAGCACGATGCCCCGAACAAAATATAAGTATAATACAGTCTGACAGCGTAAAATTGAGGCTTTTAGCCTTTAAAACTATAAGTGTTGGTGTACAGTGAATTACTCCGAAAACTGCATCCGCTTGTGCAGACCCGCTGCAGCTCATTAAAAGAGGCAATTTAGCTCATTTTGATGGGCTTTGTGAGCCGAAAGGACTAGCTTTGTGAGCTAAAAAAGAAGATGGATATTAAAAAACAAATATTAGACTTTTTAGAAAACAATCAGGAAAGCTCTTCAAACGAGATTTTGCAAGGCATTGAAGAAAATAAAAGCATTGCAACCATAAAGAGAGTTCTGACAATACTTATTTCTGAAAATTTAATTTCTGTCTCCGGAAAAGGAAAATCTACCAGATACAAATTATCACCTTTTTACAAACTATTTGAAAAGGTTGATATTGAACGATATTATGAAAGAGAGATTGACGAAAGAGCAATAATTGAAAACTTTAACTTCTCAATACTGACAAAAATATTGCCTAATGTAAATTTGTTTACCCAAAATGAGCTGAATAAATTAACATTGTTGCAAAATAAGTTTACTCAAAACATATCTGAATTAAGTGAATTTCAATACAAAAAGGAATTAGAGCGATTAGCAATTGATTTGAGTTGGAAATCTTCACAAATTGAGGGCAATACATATTCTTTGTTGGAAACAGAAAAATTATTGAAGGAAAAAGAAACAGCATCAGGAAAAACAAAAGAAGAAGCTGTAATGTTGTCCAATCATAAAGATGCTATTGATTTTATAGTTGATAATCCTGACTATCTCTGCCCTTTGACTGTTTCTAAAATAGAAGATATTCATAGCATTTTAACAAAAGAGCTTACAGTTGATAGAAATATAAGAAAAAGGCGTGTAGGAATATCAGGAACTAATTACCGGCCACTTGATAATGAATTTCAAATAAAAGAAGCATTGTCTGCAATGTGCGATTTAATTAACAGAAAAGAGAATGTTCTTGAGCAAGCTTTATTAGCATTGATACTGATTTCATACATTCAGCCGTTTGTTGACGGGAATAAACGAACGGCAAGAATAGCAAGTAATGCAATATTGATAAATCACAAACATTGTCCTTTTTCATTCAGAACTGTTGATAGTGTTGATTATAAAAAGGCCATGTTATTGTTTTATGAACAAAATAATGTAACAGTTTTCAAGCAAATTTTTATTGAACAATTTGAATTTGCAGTGAAAACATATTTTTAGAAAGAAAAACCGAAATAAAAACGAGCTGCAACATGTGTAAAAGCATTGGTGGAAATGAGGCATTAAAGAAAGCGAATAGTTATCTTGAAAAGTAACTTTTCAATTGAAGATTACAGCGTATATCCCCACCTCGAGTTTGATAGAAAGGGAAAAATTAAAACGCTTGCAATAATATGCTCATCGGTATTGCTGCGATTTTCGAGGTGATCGGGATGTTTCTGGAGGGACACACCGGGAAAGCAGATTTGATCTTATGTCACTCCGGACGAGGAGGACGGCAATAGCAGAGCCGATCCACTTTTTGTCGATATAGCCGCAGGGGATTACCATCTGGCAGAAGACAGTCCGTGCATCGACACAGGTAATCCCACAGACCCGTACGATCCCGACTGTACGCCCCCTGACATGGGCGCGTTTTATTATAATCAGTGTCCTGTCCCCGGCGATGTGGGAGGCGATGTGGGAGGCGATGAGCTTCTGGATATTTCCGATATCGTGCAGATCGTGGACTGCATCCTGACCTACTCAGGCGATTGTATTGTGGATGTGCTGGATATTGTGATCCTGGTGGAGATGATTATTGGAAACTAATTCGGAGCATCAGAACCCTCGCCTCGCCGCGCGCCATACCCTGAAGGCCACGCTTAAAATAAACACGCCGATACCAATTGTACCGGCGGCGATGATGGCAATGAGCAGTTCTTTCAGCAGCAGGATGAGCAAACCCGCTAGGATAAATCCCAGTCCGACTTTGGCCACAGGCAGCCAGGCTGAATTTGCTGCGGGGTCCATATAACGTTTAAAGGTACCGTAATTGTAATCAAACATGATCTCTCCTTTTTTTCGTCTGTGTTACAAAAATGTGACCAATAACTTTCATTCGTCATCCTGGCAGAACCTGCCTTGAATTGATTCTTGGCGATTTGTGGTTCAATATCATCTTCTGCAGGTCATAATTTTAGTAGCAGGTAAGCCCTTATAATATTGAAGACAAAGGAATTTGATGTGGTGAGAAATAAAAATGCAAAGTTGATCCATCCCAAGTTGGTGATACATGGCGGTACCGGGTCGCTGGAAGGAAAAATCGAGAAAGGTCAAATTTTCGCAAGGACCCTCGAAGAGGTCACCCGCCTTTGCTGGCCGGTTTTGCTGAAAGAGGGTGCCAGGGCTGCCGTGCTGAGCGGCGTGCGCATGATGGAGGATGAACCCATTTTTAATGCGGGTACCGGTTCCAGACTGCAATCCGATGGTGTGATTCGAATGTCCGCCGCCATCATGGACAGCAGCGACGGTATCTTCTCGGCGGTGATCAACATTCAAAATATTCAGCATCCCATCGATATTGCCGATCTTCTGCGAAAGGAGCGCAATACGGTCCTGGCCGGCATGGGGGTCTGCCGATACGCTACTGAACAGGATTTTGACTGGCATGACGCCATAACCCTTCCCCGCATCTAGGAATTTAACCGTCGCCTCCTGCGCAAAAGCGGCACCGTGGGAGTAGTAGCACTGGATGAATCTGTTGTGCTTGCTGCTGGGACCTCTGCCGGAGGAACCGGGAAGGTCGCG
>CAZIYQ010000256.1:0-3698 GCA_964543505.1 uncultured bacterium
CCCGGGGGGAATGGAGTTCAGACGTTTTGCCTTCCGATCTCCCCGGAGGATTTCCCAATTAGAAGTATTGCTCAAAACCCGATTACCAAAAATTTTTTTTAACCTTTTTCAGTAAAGAACCCCTAACGAGTACCAAATTTAAAGGAGCACGATGAATTTAAAAATCTATTCCCCCCCGGGGGGGGGGGGGGACAAGTGTATGCAGTTTATAATGGATTCACCATTAAAAAAGACCAGTCATCAGCAGGTGGCGGTGGGGCAGCGCACCGGAACCCTTCAGCTTGTTCCTGGCTTCAATGGGAACCTGCGTGGGCATTTATGTGCTGGGATTCTGTCAGAAGCGGCAATGGAGCACGGAAGGACTTGAAATTCAACGGCATCCGTTGCTTGTAAGAGTTTTGAGCGGAGGGATTCTCATCACATTCGGCATCTCAATTTTCATCGAGGGCACAATCACTTTCGGCCTTTAGCAGCATCTTCGTAAATCTGTGTTCCGGGTATAATCGGCATTTTACCGGATTGGCAAGACGCTTTAGTTTTGCACATGGGCAAGACCGCCGAAATACTGAATTTCCCGCTGTCAGATGAACGCTCGCTGGGCGTTACGCTGAAACCTCATGCTTTCAACTTGTTTGAACGGCCGGGCGAGAATCTTTGGACATTTGATCTGGAAGGGCGACTGCTTGGGATGTACGTGGATGGCATAAACTACCGCCGGACTCTGGATAATCGTTATTTTAAAAAATCCCGGATCCACATGCACGGTGAGGACTTTCGTCAGGTTATTGAGATATCCCCAACGAAAATTGTCCCCTTACTCGACCGTGCCAGGAATCTTCTTGCTCTGGTTGCGGATGAACTGCCGTCACAATTCGAACTTGCAGCGGAAAGAGTCCTTTCAAGCGACATGAGTATTCTGGAAACGGATGCAGCCGTTTTCAAAAGTGTTTATCTGCCGATCTCAATTTTACCACCCGATCAGTACATGGCATTGGTGCTGCAGGTCACAGAAGGGTGTAATTACAACCAATGCAGTTTCTGCAACTTCTACCGTGACAGGCCCTTCCGCATCAAATCGCAGGAGGAAGCCCAAGCACATTTTCAAGCAGTCAAAACTTTTTTTGGAGCCGGCCTCAAACTGCGCAAATCCATATTCCTGGCAGATGCCAATGCATTAGTAATCCCTCAAAAACGTCTCCTTCCCATGCTGGAAACCATTCAACAGGAATTCCAGGATACCCCTGAAATATATTCCTTCATCGATGTTTTTACAGGTATCAAAAAGGGACCGTCAGATTTCGCCCAACTTGCCAAACGGGGACTCCGCCGGGTCTATCTGGGGCTGGAATCGGCCAATGCAGAACTCCTGGAACTCCTGGGAAAACCGCAGCTGTCAGAGGATATTTTACAGCTCGGCGAGGATTTGAAAGATGGTGGGGTCCGTCTGGGAGTGATCATTCTGGCTGGAGCCGGCGGGGGAAAATTCCGGAAAGCACATCTGAAGGATTCTCTATCTCTCATTCAAAAATTAAATCTGTCTTTCGGCGATATGGTCTATATCTCCGAATTCTACGAAACCAACCGTGAATACCGCTGCGCCATGGAGCAAGCCGGGATTGAATTGCCGGGACCTTATGCCATCCGTAAAATGTCTAACGAACTACGGTTTGAACTCAGACGTAAACTCCACAAAGATGTGGCGGTTTCGGTGTACGATATTCAACAGTTTTGTTATTGATCCGTTAAATCAAACGGCCATAAAGCTAAAGAAAGGATATGACGATGACGCTAAATATCAGACCCGATGTGGTGATCATACAGGATGCCATCATCAACACACGCAGGGATATTCACCAGCACCCCGAGCTGGGATTTAGGGAATTTCGAACGGCGAAACTCGTGGCAGAGCGCTTGACCTCCCTTGGCCTGGAGGTTCAGGCAGAGGTTGGCCGCACCGGTGTTATCGGTTTGCTGGAGGGGAAAAATTATGGTCCCACAATTGCACTGCGGGCGGATATGGATGCCCTGCCCATCCAGGAAACGGGGAATCCACCCTATAAATCCCAGAACAATGGTGTTATGCACGCCTGCGGCCACGATGGACATACTGCCATGCTGCTAGGGGCAGCCGAAGTTATTAGCGGTCTGAAAGACCGCATCAGCGGCAAGATCAAATTCATTTTCCAACCGGCAGAAGAAGGACAGGGCGGTGCCCGGGTCATGATTGAAGAGGGTGCACTGGAAGAGGTGGATGAAATTTATGGTATTCATCTGTGGAATTATCAAAAATTTGGCACGGTGGGAGTGAAAGCGGGTCCCATTCTGGCCTCAGCAGATATCGTCAACATTACTGTCAACGGCACAGGTGGTCATGGGGCAGCACCCCAGGGAACCGTTGATGCCATCGTCGTTGCCGCACAATTGATTTCTGCCATTCAGACCATTGTCAGCCGTAACACCAATCCTCTAGAGAGCACTGTCGTCACGATCGGTAAGATCCAGGGCGGTAGCAATTTCAATATCATCGCCGATAAAGTAGTTCTGAATGGGACAACCCGGGCTTACAACGAAGACAACCGTCAGCTCATCAAAACCCGCCTTCAGGAAATTGTTGATGGGATAGCAGCAACCTACCAGGCGGACATCACCTTAAAATATTTCGATGGCTACCCTCCAACTGTGAATGATGCAGCGCTGACCCAAAAAGTTCTGACGGCAGCAGAAAAAATTGTTGGAGAGGGGGCGGGCAAGCCCTTCCTTTCCATGGGAGGAGAGGATTTCAGCTATTTTGCACAGAAAAAACCGGGCTGTTTTTTCTTTATCGGCTCTGCCCCGGGAGACGCAGAACCGGGGAGTGTACCTCATCACTGTTCCCATTTCAATATCGAGGAGCAAGCCCTGCTCGTGGGCACCTCGGTTTATGTGCAGCTTATTGAAGATCTGTTGATAAAATAAGGAGAGAACATGGATAGACCTGAAGTCATCCTTAATGGCTGGGCCATTATGGTATCAGCTCTGGTATATTTCGTTATCGGTGCCGTTTGGTACTCAGAGAGATTCTTTGGCGGTATTTGGAGCGAGGGAGCTGGCATAGAACCTTCGAAAAAGGGATATCTGAAAAAGTTCTCAATCAATTTTGCCGGTGCCATCGTTGTGGCTTTTGTGATGAGTCATTTCATCAGTTATACTGCTTACTTTATGGGCGTTGGCGGAATCATCGGCGGCATCCAAACGGCTTTTTGGGCCTGGCTGGGATTTTCTGCTGCAACGTATTTGATGGTTCTGGTTTTTGAAGAAAAGCCTTTCAAATTTTACCTAATCAACACCGGATACCACCTGGCAGGTCTCTTGGCTGTCGGCCTTATCCTGGGTATCTGGCGATAAATTTGAAATCCCCGTCAGGGGTTGGTTTTGGCAGCCGGAGAAGTTCATCGGGCCTGACCAGCAAATCGAGTGGTGTTTTAAATTCATCCGTTACAGCAAGTCCTGCAGCCGGCACAACTCCCAACCACATACGACGTTGATTGTACACTGCAAGGCCGGTAAGGCCGGGTCATTGCCCATCTGAATTGTAGATTCAGACCCCAGGTGCACAATATAATCTCCACTGTTGCCGTTCCAGCCAGATCCGGTGTACAGCTTTGCGATCTTTCTTATGGTGGTAGGTTCTGCATGTCATATCTTCATCACTTTCCTAA
>CAZIYQ010000257.1:0-3676 GCA_964543505.1 uncultured bacterium
CGAGATTGTCAGTAGCGTGACCGGGCATGTTCAGACTATTAACGATAGAGACACAAGGTTAGCAGGTCAGTGATCCCATCCCGCAGTGGGAATTTAGCCCGCCCATTTCTGAGAGGGAAGAGACCCATCGTCTCCCATTGAGTATTTTCCGAAGTACCCAGCAGCAGTATTTTAGTCCCATCCAGAATACGACCGTCGAGAGAAGGCAGCAGGGTTACTTCAAGGGACTTGCTTTCAACGCTATAGGCATAGGAGAGCTCAACGCCCTGTTCACCGGAGAGCAGACTCTCGGGATCAGATGTAAGGGAGTCAAAACCGGTTGAAAATCTGTCCAGAGGGAAGCTGATATTCAGGCGGTCCTGCAGCGGGTCAATGCCATCAGATTTAGGGATCATCACACTGCTGTCCGGTTGCAGCAGATAGTACTTATAAATATCCGGATGCGAAATGATCACAGGCTGCAACGGCACTTCGTTGAAAAGAAAAAATACCAGATAGTCACTGTTTCTGTCTTCATAGACTTTGACAATAACTTTATTTTCGCTGTCTCGCAGAGAACCCAGTTTTTTAAGAATTTTGTAAGGGTGATGATCTCCGTCGGCTGCAAGTCCCAATCCGTTCTGCAGCATTTGGGGCAGTACAATGTCCGCTTTAAAGGTAAGCAGATCGTTAACATAGCTTCGGGTGGTTTTTGAGATATCCATCAACTTAATTAATTATCATTTTTTTGAGTTTTGCTGAAAAAAGATTCCGGGCTTCGCGCGCGGCATACTCGAATTGAGGCCGATATTTGTCGCGGTAGTCCTGCACCGTAATTTCATAAGGGAGGAAAAGAGAAAGATAATCCGCGTGGTTGCGGGTATTGGCATACTCACTCAATTCGCTGAGCATGAGCTGGATGGATTTCTGAAATGCCAGCCTTTCGCTCTCACCCAGTTTTTGAGTCCGTACATATTTTTGCAGGATGGTCAGGTCAATTTCCTGCACCGTCTCATCCAGCAATTGGGTTTTGGTGAGCTCTAAGGCCGGGTCAGGAGTAAAACTTGCAGGTGCGGACTGCTCCTCTGAGGACATGATGTTCTTGAGGTATTGACGCAGTTCCCGCAAATTCACCTGTCTTTCTGATGTTTCCAGCAGATTGGTCAAACCCTCCTCTATGTATTTGGAAAAGATATTGTCACCAACTCCTATGTAGGCCCTGCGTATCTCTTCTACCGTGGCCTCCGGATGGTCCTGATTTGCCAGCTTGAGGATAGCGCCCCGACTATTTCCCTCTGCTTTTACCCAGTCAGGATGTTTTTTCATGAGGTAATAGAGGGTCCGCTGAAAAGATTTGCTGAAACCGTCTGCCGTTTCAATTTCGCGGATCAGTTCTGAATGAAAATGGGTGTAGATAAATTTATAAAAAGCCGTCTCGTATGCTTCATCATCCGCATCCCTGTATTCAGAAAAGTAGTCATTGAGGATGTGAAACCGACCTGTGGGTTCTCTGCCCAGCAGAGGGCCGATGAAATCGTAGGCATGTTCCGAGATAGCCTTGCTGTAACCTTCCGGGGAGGTAGAAGCCCTGAGCGTATAGAGGTGGTTGAGGATGTATTTTTCACATTCCCTGTGGATGATGTCCACAATATAGTCCACGTCTCCCCGGGAGTAAGTCCCTTCACAGAGTCTTGTAAGTTTGGTTTTCAAATGAGATATATTGATCATCTATAGTAATGCTTTCCGCCTTGAATTTACAACAATCAACCCATTAGCCTAAAGAGATTTCCCGGTGGATTTTTACAATAAATAATCAGTTCCCGGGTTAGCCAGGATAGCCACATATAATAATCTGAATAAATTTCGATCCTACCGTTCAAACTCTACGCGCCTCGCATGCTTTTATTCGGAGCATTCAGCTTTCATCCCTCCCAGGCGAAGGTTACCAATCCCTGACCGGGGAGACTGTAGAATAAGCTCATTCCGTTCCATTCCACATTGAAGCCGATCGAACTGTAACTTGTATTTAACACTGCCAGACAGTAGGATTGATCAGGATTTCTGAAGGCTACGGCTTTGAGACCGTCAATCGTTGCCTCGGGCTTGTAATTACAAGTGCTCGGATCCGTACAGCCCTGCAGCTCTGATTGCTGTCACGGCAAGCGTTAGGGATATTTTGACTCCATTCAGCAACGGTTTCATTGGTCTTCTTTATTCTTTATTCTTTATTCTTTAATCTTTAATCTTTTTGTGGAATGCAGACCTTTGTAAACGGCTCTGGTCAGCCGATGATTATCGTGACTCAGGCTCGCCAGTCCCAGATAACCGGTTTCAACGAGAGCATCCAGCTCGGCCTCACCAACAATTTGCCATTTGCCATCACAAAAACGCTTCCCATAAAATGGGAACCTGCGCGGACAAGACGTAATTTCGCACCGGGCAATTCCAGGTAGGGACCGGACTCGGCCTGCATTTTATCCGAAGCGGAGCATCGGAAACCGAATTCCGTATTCCCGTAGGGAAAAACATTGATGAGGGCATGGGCGGCCTCCGGCTCGAGAGACTGCCTAAACATGAGTCCTGCCTTTGCCTAGGTATTGGTCATTACCAGGTCGTCCACAGTGGCGCTGATGGCGAAATCCCCGCTGACGGGCATCCAAATATAACTAAACTGGTCGTGATCGGTCCAGATATCGCTGCCACCGCCGTAGATGGTCCAGGTACTGTCGGAGATGATCTGTCCACCGGTGAGAGCATTGCCGATATCGCTGGCTGTCCAGTCCCCAGGCAGCGCAATTGAGGCCGGTGCTTCGATGATGGGTGGCGGCAGGGGCGGCAGGTCATCGAGAGAAGAGGGCTCCTCACTGGTGGTCATCCAGTATTTCAGGTTTTCCAGTTGGACATAATCCATGGTCTTTAAGGCTGGGGACCAGTCTTCGATTTGCATGAGACTCTGATGATCCAGATCCAGTTTTTCCAACGGTTGGGCGTTGGTGACCATGCCCCAGTTCATTTTTTGGATTCCCCCATCCCTGGTCAATACTTTGTAACCCACATGGTGGTCGGCCAGCCCCATTGGGCATAGCGGTCATAATAGCGGCGCATCATTTCCCCGCCGCCGGCCCGTTCAGCCACCACATTGAATTCGCCCACCAACAAGGGGGCTTTAAAGCGATCCATGCGTGCTTTCCACTCCATTAATCCGTTTGTGAGAAAATCCGCATGAACCTGCTGGACGGGACCGCCCCAGCCAAAAAATCCCGGGTAAAAATGCATGGTGTAAATGACGCTCGTTCGCCGGTCCAAATCGTCATCCTCATAAAAGTCTATTCCGCTGTAATAACCGGGGAAAACGATCAGGTGCTGGTCGGCCTCATTGCGGATGGTCTCATAGAGCTTCAGAACAAGATCCTTCAATTGCGCTTCCGTTCCACCCCAGGGCTCATTCAGCAGATCGTAGCCGGCTATGACCGGATTGTCCTGATAATGGCGGGAAATCTCCCGCCACAGCCAGAGGGTTTGTTCCTGTGCCGCTTCACTCGTCCAGAGCTGATTGAAATCGGACCTGCCTGTGTGATCCATTCCACTCTGTCGTCCCGGCGCGCCATGCAGATCGAGAATGTCATATCTGATTCTGTTGATTTATTAAACCGGCGGATTATAATTGTGTAATTCATCCAGCATAAGCGATCTTTGG
>CAZIYQ010000258.1:0-3647 GCA_964543505.1 uncultured bacterium
AGAGAGAACTTCAGCCTGCACATGTCAAAAAGCAGGTGAAACCATGATATTGGTGAGAGGTGCCGGAGAACTGGCGACGGGTGTGGCGGTGAGTCTGCGAAAGAGCGGCTACGCCGTTGTCATGACTGAATTGCCCAAACCTCTGGCCGTCCGCAGGACAGTTTCTTTCTGCCAGTCCCTGTTTGATGGTGCGATGGAAGTAGAGGGAATAAAAGCTGTAAAATGTGAACTAGAAAGTGCATTGAAACTGATGGTCACCGGTCCGGTAGTTATCATCGATGATACCGTATCCGACCTGTCGAGTCTAAGACCCAAGGTACTGGTGGATGCCCGAATGTTGAAAACGGTTCTTCCTGATATGCGGGGTGAAGCTGATCTCACCATTGGACTGGGTCCGGGGTTTTCAGCAGGCGGGAACTGTCATTTGGCTATTGAGACTCTGCGCGGTCACAATCTGGGGAGAATCCTCAAGCAAGGCAGTCCGGCGGAGAACACTGGCATTCCCGGGAATATTCAGGGGGAAACCAGAAGGCGGGTGGTCCGCGCCCCTGCGGCAGGCATCATCGACTGGCAGGTTGAGTTTGGAGACCTGGTCTCCGAAAACGATCCACTGGGGAGCATCGATGGGCAGATCCCCGTCACCTCACCCCTTGCAGGAATTGTCCGAGGGTTGATCGCTCCTGGTTTGAGCGTTACCCGGGGCTTGAAAATTGCGGATGTGGATCCCCGAGGCAGTGCGGTCAATTTCCACTCCATTTCAGATAAAGCACGAACCGTCGGCCGGGCTGTCCTGGAGGCGATTTTATCCAGTGGTATTTTACCGGAAAGACCTTATGAATCCTGAATTATTTAATTTTTTGACCCAATTCAAATTTGAACAAAAAGCAGTACTCTGTTCAATCCTCTACAGTGCCGGTTCGGTGCCGCGGAAAGATTATCCCCTGATGCTGGTGCTGGAAGATGGAAGCACACTGGGTACTGTGGGGGGCGGTGCACTTGAAAATCGGGCGGTAACGGCTTCCTTAAATGTTCTGAAAACTAGTCAACCCGAATTGTTATCCTTTACAATGAGCGGTACGGATATCTCGGCAGACCAGAGTGTCTGCGGTGGTTCTGCAACATTACTGGCAGAACAATTCACCCCCGAGCTGCAGAAACACTTCAGCAATTTACCCCTTTTTTCAGAATCCTCCGCCCCAGGCCTGATGATCAGCGGCTATGAACCCGGTGTCACCGGCCATGTTTTTCACTTTGTCTTAACACGCGCTGATCTGCAGCTTCTTCCGGATTATTTGAGAGATCAGGCCAAAAGCGTTTTTCAGAACCACCGCTCCCTGAGCTACCGGGAGACAGAGCGGGTCTATCTGCTACGCTATTATTCTGCGAAACCGGTGCTGCATATTTTCGGGGCAGGACATGTGGGGTCCGCCGTGGCAGATCTGGCAAATTTTCTCGACATCCCTGTAAAAATTTATGATGACCGCGTGGAGAGAGCCAATCCGGAACGCTTTCCTTTTGCACGATCCATTTCGACGAACTCTATCGACAAATTGATGCAGGAAGTCCGGTTTGAGGCGGAAGACTTTGCGGTTGTCACCACTCGAAATCATAAATCAGACCTGGAGATCCTGTTCTGGCTATTGGGCCGGAACCTACGCTACATCGGTCTCATGTCCAGCCGGCGCAAATGGAAAATGATCGCAGAAGCTCTCCGGCAGGAGGGAGTGTCACAGAATTTAATTGATTCTGTCTTTGCTCCGGTGGGTCTTGATCTGGGGGAAGATACGGTGCCTGAAATCGCCCTGAGCATCATGGGCCAGGTACTGCAAGAATTAAAAAAACAAGACCACTCCAAATCTTCTCCCGGAGATCATTGAGTTGGAGAGCGGCAGTGTAAAGCTTCTGACGGGTGGTAAACTGGTCAACACGGAAACTATTGCCTGCAGGGATATTCTCATTGCAGGGGAACAAGTGCTCAAGCTTGGCAATCCCCGTATCGAACCCCCTGCGAATTGCCGTATCATCGACTGCTCGGGAAAGCTCATCTTCCCCGGCATCATCGACGCACATGTTCATCTGAAAAACGCTGTAGCCGAGAGCCGTTTGGCCCTCAGGGGCGCTGTAACAACAATCGTTGATTCCGGTAATCCCCGGCCCGGCATGTCGTGCTCCGACAGCATCCGACAGAGGAAGGCCGAACTGGCCGGCTGTCACGTGGATTTCAGCTTGGCCTGTACCCTGTCTGGCGTTGAAGATGGTGTGTTGGAACAACTACCGGTTCTTGCTGACGAGGGCATCACCTGTTTCAAGGTGTCCACCACCGAAACTGCGGGGTGTGCAATGCTGCCGTACCCCGAAATAGAGCAGCTGGCCCGGGGGCTGGCAAAAGTGGGTGCTGTACTCCGAGCCCATGCAGAGGATGATCTCGTGATCAAACAGGCCACCGAACATTTGATTGCCAGAAAGAGGACCGCACCAGCGTATTTTGGCTTGTCCAGACCGGCGATTGCCGAAATGAATGCCATCAGGAAGCTAGGGAATATTGCCATGCGGACAGGCTGCAAAATATACATCGAACAGCTCTCCAGCGGTGCCGGACTGGAACTGGCGGGAAATTACCCGAATCTGATCCTTGAGACTACACCCCAGCACCTGCTGTTGGATGAAAACGTTTACAACCGCAGCGATGGCAGGATGTTTCTGGATTGTCCGCCCCTGCGCCGGCAGTCAGATAATCAGTTGCTCTGGAATGGTGTGCTAAGGGCGAAAATCGATACTATCGCTTCGAATCACAGGGCTTTTTCATTTGCGGACAAACCAGCGCAGCTACCTTTTCAATCTATCCCCAAGGGCCTGCCCGGAGTGGGGACCCTATTTCCCTTACTGCTGGCAAAATTTCTGGAAGACGGAACCGATCTCCGGCAGCTGGCAAAACTGCTCTGTGAAAACCCGGCCCGCATCTTCGGACTTTACCCCCGAAAAGGCTGTCTCGTTCAAGGGTCAGATGCAGACCTCGTCGTTGTCGATCCCACTGTACTTGTCAGTGAATTAGAGTATCTCGCGGAAAGCAGTGGTGACTGGAGTCCCTATTACGGTCTGCCGGCCATCTTCCCGGAAGCCGTCTATCTGCGCGGCCGGGCCGTTATTGACGGAAATTCCCGGGACTTTAGAATGGGGAAATTCATACCAGCGTCAGTCCAAGACTGAATTGAATTTTACATAGATCAATGGAACAGGAATTGTAGAAACAGAAAGATAAGCCCTGTTCTCTTATTCAGACAGAGGGTGCATAAACCCGTTGAAACGGTTTATGGGAGAGCTATGTTAGGCTAAAGCCCTTTTCTTGGCTATGGATAGACCCCGCGCTGAAGCACGGGGTTATTTAAAGAGAGATCGGTAGCCCACAGCTTCAGCTGTGGGTATGAGGGTGATCAGGATGCAAAACCGTTTCAACGGTTTTTGGAGGTTGGGGTTGGTGATGGCGTTTTCTTTGTCTGAATCACCCCCGCCAGTGTTTCTCACCGTCGGGTAAACCCGCCACCCTTCGAGCTGTCGGGTAAAGGTTCCCACCGATGACACGGATTTCTCGGATTGGGTTAACTGAAGGGTTTGGCCTGCATCCGGCGAAGGCCGGATGAATGTGAATA
>CAZIYQ010000259.1:0-3646 GCA_964543505.1 uncultured bacterium
TCACCGTTCCGCAGATAGTCAAAATAGAGTTGCGGGATCTGACTGCCCGGGATGTCGGTGCCTGCCTCACGGCCGCTGTGCAGAACATAATCCTCCAATTGCTGCAAAGAGCATCCGGGGAGTGTGCGGCCCCAGAGTCTGCGGGCCAGCGGCAGGAGATCGAGCTGGGGCATGACCCGGGGATTGAACGCCTCACCCTGCAGAATCCAGCGGGTTTCCAGCAACGGAAGATCAAAACTCTTCCCATTGAAACTCACCAGCACCGAAGATTTTTTCAGCTTATCTGTGAGAACCCGCACCAATTCTGCTTCCGATGCAGGATCGGTCATGAAGTATTGCTCAACAACGAACGTTGCGGCTCTGAAGAAACCCAGTCCCACCATAAACGCCAGGGTCCCGGTCCCTCCTGAGAGTCCCGTCGTTTCGGTATCGATGAACAACAGCTGATCAATAGGAATTGTTTTTTCGCCGACCCCTGCCCAGCGCCAGATAAGATCCGCTACTTCAGGCAGTAAGACCTCCTGGCACAACCCCGGCAGAGTTTTGGGATTTGCTGCCACACGCGTCACAAAAACCTGTTGGTTTTGTGAAGAATATTCACCCTCGAGTAACTGATGGATGGGTTTGCCGTCTTTTGCTATGGGAGATCTTTTTTCAGGCAGGGCGCCCTTGATGAGAAAGTCCAGCTTACCCATTATCGTCGGTTCCGTTCATTTGAGCTGGTATTTTTCCCTGGGTTAGAGGAACAGCAGCTTCCAGCAGATACTTCAGCATCTGTTTCACCGGCGCTTTGGCCCCCACACCATTTTCAGCAACCGGACCTACGCAAGCCGGGCAGCCACTTTTGCAGCCGCAGTCCCTGACAACCTCCCGGCCTTTTGCAAACAGGTTCATCAGCAGGGTATATAATTTTTCACTGAGTCCAACTCCGCCAGGTGCGCTGTCGTAAAAGATCAACGCCGGCTGTTCATTCGCCAGCAGAGAACGGACCTCTCCAAAGACGTGGATATCGGTGCCGCTACACATCAGAAAAAAGGGTGCCAGACGACCCAGCAGATGGGAAAGACCCGCCAGACCGCTCTGGATATACACCTGCTTTTCAGCGGCGGAATGACATGATGGGCAGAGGGTGACGAGGTTTTCTGGGTGGTTGGCCAGCTCCGCCGATCCAAATGACTTGAATGGAAGTTTGTGGTGCACATGAAAGGTGCCCTCGACCTCTGCTCTGCCGCAGTTCGTACAGCGATGGTGATCCCGCTCCCGGATGAGACTCGATAGTTTGGGCCAATTGGGACCGTACTGGTTTGCCTCGTTATTCCAGAGCTGCTCTTGCTTCAGTTGGCCCACAAGCGTTTTCCCAAAGGCGAACCAACAACCGTGAGTGACCAGCTCTGTCGGGGGCAAGTCCAGTTCTTCACGCCCCAGGAGCTCCCGTGTGCTCCATTTTAATTTTTTATAGCCGGTTACACGGGTCTCCACTTTCAATTGACCAAAGAAGCGCTCATAAACCCCGTGTTCCGCATGACCATACGCCTCCAGCAATTCAAAAGAAATATCGCTGATGGCCTGTGTATAATAAGCCAGGTTTGTAGGCTGCAGATAGACTCTGTTTTGCTCAAGATTCAATTCTTTAACAAGATAGGGTTCTCCGTTGTGCAGATAAACAGCTCCGGGATGAGTGAACCAGAAAGCGCTGTTCCGATCGACGATCCCCACCACCGTATCTTCCGTCTGCAGCACATAGGTATCCGCTGCAGCCGTGCGCAATGAAATTTCACTGGCCGGATAGCCTTCTGACGACCAGTACCAGGCGTCCTGTGATGGATGTACCTTGCCAATCTGCTCCAGCAATTGAAAAAATTCCCGTACCTTCTCGGCCGGCAGATCACCGAACGGCTCATCTGCTCCGAAGGTTTTTTCGAAGGCTGCACATTGCAGATGATTCAGTAGAATGTAAGGGTTGTCCGGATTGATCAGGGCCATTTCGGGATTTCGCTTCAAGAGATAATCAGGGTGTTTTACGAGATATTGGTCCATCAGATCGGCAGAAGCCACAAAAATCGCCAGTGCATCAGAGCCTTTGCGGCCTGCCCGTCCCGCTTGTTGTCTCAACGAGCTGATACTGCCCGGGTATCCATTCATGATGACCGTATCCATACCGCCGATATCGATACCCAGTTCCAGAGCATTGGTAGCCACAACTATGCGAATCTCACCGCTGCGTAATTTCCGTTCGATCTCTCTTCTTTCGTTGGGCAGGTAACCGCTGCGATAGCCGAAAATGAGTTCTTTTTCCCCGCTGCGGGTTTGAAGTTCGGTCAGCAGCAATTCCACCCTCTTGCGGGTGTGAGCGAAGATCAGCGTCTGCCCCCGGCCCGGCAGCAGCTTGCGGGCAATGCGCAGGGTCTCTTCACTGGCCGGTCTTCGAATCCCCAGGTCACGGTTGATAAGGGGTGGGTTGTAAATTAGAAAATGGGTTTTACCATGGGGAGAGCGGTCGTTCTCAACTACTGAAAATTTTGCTTCAAACAATTTTTCAACAAAATCACGGCCGCCGGTCAAGGTGGCCGATGTGACAATGAAGCTGGGGTCGGCGTTGTAAAACTTTGCGATCCGCTTAAAGCGGCGCAGAACGTTGGCAAAGTGAGAACCAAAGATCCCGCGGTACACATGCACCTCGTCCACGACCACGTATTTTAGGTTTTTAAAAAAATCAGCCCAGCGCGTGTGGTGCGGCAGTATCCCGAGATGCAGCATATCAGGATTTGAAAATACAAAAGCAGACTGTCGCCGGATGGCATTTCTCTGACCGGCCGGTAAATCCCCGTCATAGACGCCCACAACTCCCTCTCGGTGGTTCCCGGTATTACAGACGAGCTCCTGAAGACTTTTTTTCTGGTCCTGCGCCAGGGCTTTGGTAGGGAAAAGAAACAGCGCTCGGGTGTTTGTGTCTTTCAGATAATGATTGAGCAGGGGCAATTGATAACAGAGGGATTTACCACTGGCCACACCGGTACTGATGAGGGTATTCTTCCTCGATGAGATTAGCTCAAATGCCTGGCGCTGGTGTTCGTAGAGTTTATCAATTCCCTCTTTTCCCAAAGCGCTAATGAGGTCGGGATGCAGGGTTTCGAGCAAAGCCGTAAAGCCGGCCTGCCGGGCCTCTTTCACAAAATGCGAAGTGATATTACACGACAGGGACTCATCTGCAAGGATCTGCTGTAAACCGGTTGGGACAGGTTCTGTTTTAGTCTTGGTCACCTTTCCTCTTTGTCAAACGGGCAATTTATGCTATTAAACTCGTGCAGAAATTTATAACTGCCACACAAGAGCGAACAGATAAATTGAGAGAGTAGTGATACCCTGTGGCTGTGCCCATTGGTCTTTCTTCTGCATGAATCACTCCCGCCAGTGCTACGCACTGTCGGGCAAGCCCGCCACAATACAACTTATCGGGGCAAGCCCGCCACAATACAACCTGCCGGGCAGGGATTGTCTGAATCACGGATTTCCACTGATGACACCGATTGCACGGATTGATTCAAGCCCTTCGAGGATGTTCTTCTTTGGAATGCAGCGAAGTGGACCCCAAAAACTGGACAATACTCTTTCCATGAGCTTTTACTCGTTAGCAGGGAACCTGTCC
>CAZIYQ010000260.1:0-3632 GCA_964543505.1 uncultured bacterium
ATCAACAGTCAGGATTATATAAAAGCTGTTGCGATGCAGATTGACCGCTTCACTAAAAAATTTCATAAGCGGATGCTCGTTCTGTGCACTTCTTATCAGCAAACCAGAGCCTTGAAAGATCTTCTGCAAACATCATTGCACCATAGTGAACGCAGGCTCTTTGTCCAATTGCCGGGTGGTAACCGTCTGGCTTTGATCCGGGGTTATCTGGCACATCCCCGTGCTATCCTGATCGGAACAGCGAGCTTTTGGGAAGGTGTAGATCTCCCGGGAGATAAGGTGGAAGTCCTGATGATCTTAAAGATCCCCTTCGCCAACCCGAAAGAGCCAATGGTCATTGCCAAAATACAGAATTTCCAACGCGAAGGGAAAAACGCTTTTATGGATTATTCCGTCCCTGATGCCACCGTACGTATGAAACAAGGTTTCGGCCGACTGATCCGCAGTACTGAGGATACCGGAGTGTGCATATTTACCGATCCCCGTCTGCTGAATGCCCGCTACGGATCCGTCATTCTGGATTCATTCCCCGTTGACGCCATCCCCTACCAGCGGTTTGACAAGGTCTTGCTGGAATCCGAAGAAATTTTCTAAAGCATGTCGTGGATTCACAATATATTTGAGGTAAAATAATGAAGCAAACTTATTATATGGAGACTTTATGGCCATCACTCTAAACGGTTCAGGACTGACCATTGAAAAGCTGGTGCGGATTGCAAGAGAGAATGAAAATGTATCCCTTGACGAGACTGCACTGCAACGGATCAATACCTGCCGGGCTATGCTTGAAAAGAAAATCCAGGCTCATGAAATAATGTATGGTGTCAATACGGGTATTGGTGAATTTTCAGAAGTTGTTCTGTCAGATGATCAGATTGAAGATTTTCAAAAGTATCTGATTTATAACCATGCAGCCGGGATAGGTGACCCCGCCCCTACAGAATATGTGAGGGCTGCCATGGCAGGCAGAATCAATGTCCATGCCCATGGTAATTCCGGCTGCCGAGCAGTTATTACACAAACACTTGTGGAAATGTTGAATAAGGGTGTTACTCCTTTTGTATGCCAAAAGGGGTCCGTGGGCGCCAGCGGTGATTTGGCACCCATGTCACAGGTAGCGTTGCTGCTCATGGGGGAAGGAAAAGCCTATTACGAGGGGAAGCTGCTCCCGGGTCGCAAGGCTATGGAAAAGGCAGATATTCCAATTCCCGGACTAAAAGCTCGTGATGGTCTGGCAACCATCAATGGCTCAAATTTGCTTACGGCTATGAGTGCTATATTCCTTTATGACGCCGATCGATTCTTCCTCCAGGCAGAAATTGCAGCTGCCATGTCCCTTGAAGCCCTGAAAGCAAATTTGAAGCCCTACAGCCCTCGACTGCACGAGGTTCGAGGCTTCAATGGGGCTGTCCGCTCTGCAAGGACAATCATGAGGTTAGTTGAAGGGGGTGATCTTCTAGAAGGTAAGGTGAAATGTAAGGTTCAGGATGCTTATTCCATGCGCTCGACCCCTCAAGTGATTGGAGCTGCTCATGATGCCCTGGAATATGCACGTTCCCAGGTAGAAATTGAGCTGAATGGGGTAGGTGATAATCCGGTCTTTTTCCCGGAGGACAATCTGCAATTATCCGGTGCTAATTTTCAGGGAACCCCGGTCTCCCTGCCTATGGATATGATGAGCGCTGCCATGACGATGGTCTGCGTCATGTCCGAACGAAGATTGAATCGTTTGAACAACCCTGCTCTTAGTGCTGGCCTACCCGCATTTCTTACCAAAGGTGCCGGCATGTTTTCGGGAATGATGCTGAGTCAGTACACCGCCGATATGCAAATCGTTGAACAGCGTATGCTCTCTGCACCGGCATCTGTACAATCTATTCCTGCTGCAGCAGACCAGGAAGATTTTGTTTCCATGGGGATGAATACTGCAATAAAAAATTTCCAGATCCTCGATAATGCCTACGGCATATTGGGTATCGAATTCATGGCCGCCGCTCAGGCTCTTGATTTCAGGGAATACAAATTTGGAAAGGGTGTAACCAGGGCTCATGAGATCATCCGCAGGCATGTTAAGTTCCTTGATATTGACCGTCCCTTATATGAAGATCATAATAGGATGAAAGCTTTGGTCAAATCAGTAGAAATTTTAAATGAAGTTGAAATAATAGTTGGGGGGTTAGTGTAAAATGAAAGAGTATTTAACCTTCGACGATGTCCTTTTGGTACCCGCATATTCTGAAGTACTGCCCCATGAAGTCAATATTGAATCAAAACTCACAAATTCAATTAAATTGAAAATCCCCCTGCTCAGTGCCGCTATGGATACGGTCACGGAAAGCCGCCTGGCCATTGCACTGGCACGGGAAGGCGGTATCGGCATCATTCATAAAAATCTCTCAATTGAACAGCAGGCCCATGAAGTGGATAAAGTAAAACGATCTGAGAGTGGTATGATCATGGATCCTGTAACACTACCCCCCGATAAGAACATTCGGGATGCAGTTGAACTTATGAAATCCTATCATATCTCTGGTATCCCCATTGTCACAAATTCGCGGCTCGTGGGCATCCTTACCAACCGTGATATCCGCTTCGAGACCAATCTCGATCGCCCTATTTCCGATCGCATGACCAGTAAAAACCTGATTACCGTAAAGGTCGGAACCACTCTGGAAGAAGCCAAACAGGTGCTACAGGAAAATCGTATCGAAAAATTACTCGTCGTTGATGATTCCGGAAAATTGTGTGGGCTCATCACCGTCAAAGATATTCTGAAAAAGGAAAATTACCCCAATGCTGCAATCGATCAGCATGGGCGGTTGATGGTCGGTGCAGCCGTTGGGACCAGCGCAGATACGATGGAAAGAGCAGCTGCCCTTGTGGGTTCCCAGGTAGATGTTATTACAGTCGATACTGCTCATGGACATTCACGGGGCGTTTTAGAAATGGTGAAAAAAATCAAATCCACTTTGAATGTTCAGATCATCGCAGGCAATGTTGCAACAGGTGCCGGGGCGAAGGCATTGATTGACGCCGGTGTAGATGCTGTGAAAATCGGCATTGGCGCCGGCTCCAGCTGTACAACAAGAATCGTTGCCGGTGTTGGGGTTCCGCAGCTTTCTGCAATTATCGAAGTATGTGAAGCCGTTGGCAAATCTGACATCCCCATAATTTCTGATGGCGGGATGCGCTATTCCGGGGACGTTGCGAAATCCCTCGCAGCGGGGGCAAGCACTGTCATGCTGGGTAGCATGTTCGCGGGAACAGATGAAAGCCCCGGAGAGCTAATCCTCTACGAAGGCAGATCATTCAAAGCCTACCGTGGTATGGGATCAATAGGTGCCATGAAAAAAGGCAGTAAGGATCGTTATTTTCAAAATGACACCGATATGACAAAATTGGTTCCTGAGGGAATCGAAGGCATGGTCCCGTACAGAGGACATCTTCGGGATACAATTCACCAGCTGCTGGGCGGTCTGCGGGCTTCAATGGGTTATTGCGGTGCGAAAAACATAGCAGATTTCCATGATAAAGGAAAATTCCTCAAAATCACAGGATCTGGCATCAGAGAGAGCCACCCCCATGATATCAACATTACTAAAGAATCTCCCAATTATCAGAAACCAACCTGA
>CAZIYQ010000261.1:0-3631 GCA_964543505.1 uncultured bacterium
ACACGGTGCCACCTTTTCCCTCCCCCAGCCCTTTCCACTACCCACCTTCTAATGATTGTTTTTTTTTAAGGTGGAACCAATTAAAAACCCCAAAACCTTTCCCCCCCCCCCCCTGGGGTGGAATAGATTTTTAAATTCATCGTGCTCCTTTCAAATTGGTACTCGTTAGAGGTTCCATACTGAAACAGGTTACAGAAAATTTATCGTAATCGGGTTGTGAGCAATACTGCTGAATGGGCAATCCTCCGGTGGAAAAACGATAAACGAGCTGGGAATGTGATTGGACATTATGCTGTGAAGTATTGTTAACGCCAGTGTCAAAATTTGACTCCGGAAGATGCTGATTGAGGCGTGACCGTTCACTCTCAATTGAGGGTACTCGCTTCTCATTTTTGCAATAAAAGGCTTTCCTGATCTTTGCAAAAGCCTTCAAATTTTAGCAGGGAATTTACTCAAAATTTCCATGTTTAACACCAACGGAGGTAATGTGAAAAAATTATTCGTAATCATTCTGGGCATGGGTCTGGGTCTGTATCTGTTCAGTGCCTGTGAAGCCAAGCCATCCAAAGAAAGTCAGGCCTGGCTGCAAAATCAGAAAATGCTAAAGCAACAAAATACCAAAGCAAGCTCCAGGCCGGTTAATGGCGGCAGTGTTTCCGGTGTGGTCACTGAAACAATGAATGCAGGCGGTTATACTTATCTGAATCTAGATACCGGCTCGGGAAATGTCTGGGCTGCCGTAAAAGAACAGCCTGTGGCAGTGGGAATGACCGTTACCATCGAGAGTATAATGGCCATGCCCGATTTCCACAGCGACACACTGGACCGTACCTTTGATCTGATCTATTTTGGTCAATCCCTGGCAGAGGGCGGAAAAACGACAAGCAGCATGCCCATGGCGGATGCCATCAAACAGGGGCAGGAGCATTCCAAAGCACCCGCAGCAAGTGAGTTTGATTTCAATGGGATCACAGTTCCTAATGGTGGTTTAAGCGTTAAAGAAATTTTCAACCAAAAAACAACGCTCAGTGGAAAAACGGTCAAGCTGAGGGGGAAAGTCGTTAAGTATGTTGCCCAGGTAATGGGAAAGAACTGGCTCCATATTCAGGACGGTACAGGCAACAAGGGTTCAAATGATATTACCGTAACGACTGCTGGCAGCGCTGCCGTAGGTGATGTCGTAACGGTTGAGGGTGTTCTTGCTACTGATAAAGATTTCGGCTATGGCTATCTCTATGATGTCCTTATCGAAGAGGCCTCAGTATCGGCTGAATAGGTTAGCCGATGGATTGGGTCGTGCAGAGCTCTCATCCTTACTGCAATTAATCCAAAACCGTCGGAATTTCCGGCGGTTTTGTTTTCGGAATTGCCGTTGATATTCACACGACCGTAAATCACAGATGACAACAGCTGCCAAATTAATTCAGTTTGAAGACCGGTGAGAGTGACTAAATTTCGGGGTATCAAATAAACCTATGAATCGAGGATAACTATATGACTACAAAAATCATTGCAGCGATAATTTTACTGCTACTGTTAATTCAATTTATTCGAATTGATAAAACCAATCCGTCTTCTGTGCCATCACAGGACTTAATTTATGTGACCTCCGCACCCGGAGATATTGCATCAATAATCAAAACCTCCTGCTATGACTGCCATTCCAACCAGACAAAATACCCCTGGTACACAAATTTGGCACCGATTTCATGGTTCCTAAAACATCATATCAATGAAGCCCGTGAACACATGAATTTCTCCGAATGGGGAAGCTATCCCGCTGGTAAACAAAACCATAAACTCGGTGAATGTTATGAGGAACTGGAAGAGGGGGATATGCCCTTGTTCTCTTACACGCTGGTCCACGGTGAGGCCAGATTGAACGATATGCAGCAGGAAAAACTCGAGACCTGGTTCAAACAAACTAGCGGAGAAGGAACCTGGCATGAAGAAGATGAAGATGACGATTGATTCGGACTTTCCTGCTCAAAAAAGTACAGCATAATTAAATCCACAGTAGCCGCAAAACAGGTCAGTCCGTTGACAGGCAATTTTCGGGAAATAAAAAAATGAACCCCATAACCATCGGTTTTGCACTCTATCTAATCCTTATTCTGATCGTGGGACTCTACACTTTGAGGATAACTCATGATATTAATGACTTTGCTCTCGGAGGTCAAAAATTAGGACCCTGGGTTATTGCCTTTTCAGAGCGGGCCTCGGGTGAATCCGCCTGGCTGATCATCGGTCTGCCCGGCGCTGCTCTTCTGTCCGGATTACTTCAGCTTTGGACGGTTGTCGGTTGTATTTCGGGAATTATTTTTTCATGGTTTGTGGTCTCAACCCGATTGCGTTTAGCGACGACAGAATTCAAAGCCCTCACCATCCCTGAACTGTTGGCTAAAAAATTTCGGGATGACAGCGGAACAATTCGCCTGATTGCTTCACTGATCATCACCTTTTTCTTCACCTTCTATGTGGCAGCACAATTTTCAGGGGCAGGGAAAGTATTGAATGTTACCTTCGGGATGACACAAACTCAGGGCATGCTGTTGGGGGTGGTCATCATCGTTTTTTATACACTCATGGGTGGATTTTTTGCCGTTGCCTGGACCGATTTGATTCAGGGCATCATCATGATCTGCACACTGGTAATCCTGCCAATCGTAGCTTGGATAGAATTATCGGGGATGCCCTCTCATGGTCCCGTTTGGGATACTGCAAATTTATTCGGCGGAGCCTCCGGCTGGTCTGCTCTGGTGGGGGCTATCGGCGGACTGAGCTGGGGTCTGGGCTACATGGGGCAGCCCCATCTCGTGACCCGCTTCATGGCCATTGACAAGGTAGAGCATATTAAAACCAGCCGCCGGATTGCCATTGCCTGGGCTGTTCCGGCATTTTTCGGTTCCCTGTTCATCGGTCTCCTCGGTGCTAAACTCCTGACATCCGGAGCCTTGAATTTTAACGGCGAGATACTCCATTCTATTTCACAGCTTCCCGACCCGGAAAAACTCATGCCGGTCATGGCGAAATCCCTATTGCATCCCTGGGTGGCAGGAATTTTTATCTCGGGAGCTATTGCCGCCATGATGTCCACAGCGGACTCCCAATTGCTGGTGACCACCACGGTCCTCACCGAAGATATTTTCAAACGCTTTTTCAGGAAGACTGCCGAAGGATTCAATCTTTTAACCATTGGCAGACTCCTTACGGTCGTCATCGGTGTGGTGGGATTTGTCCTGGCCTGGACATCTACTGATCTGGTCTTTGAGATGGTCTCCTATGCCTGGGGCGGACTTGGTTCCGCTTTTGGTCCTGCCCTCGTTCTCACGCTGTGGTGGCGGCATACTTCCCGTATTGGCGTTATCGGCGGTATGCTTGGGGGCACGCTCTTTACCATCTTCCCTGTGGCCGGAGGAACCGTTACGCCGAGGCTTTCTGCATTCGTGTTAGCCCTGGTATTGGTCATCAGTCTTTCGCTGATATACCCTGATCGAGAAAAGCATTGAGCAAAATAACGAGGCAGGATGGGAAATGTAAACATATTCTGCCCAGATCAAATATAGGATAACCTCCGGGAAAGCTCACAGATCCGGGCTCGAAGGATCAACCACATTTAAACCAAAAGAAA
>CAZIYQ010000262.1:0-3628 GCA_964543505.1 uncultured bacterium
CGTCATTTGTATTCAGGGTAAACTGCAGGCCCGCTACGGGAACCGATGACTGTAGTTTGACAACTCCGCCATCAATCAGGAGTCTGGCATGGCCATTGTTATTTGTCAATCCGATGTCACGACCGACAATAAAGTTGATCATTCCGATGATATCCAGAATATTGATAATACCATCACTATTCGTATCGGCAGAGCAGAGTTCCAGTTCTGTTGGGGGAGCACCGGCATTGATGATGATGTTAACAGCCCTGATCACATCCAGCACATTGATCTCCCAGTCAGCATTGACATCTCCGGCAACACAATAAGCATTTACCGTGATGGAAAATCCACCATACCAGGTATCGCTATCACTGTTGAAAACGACATCAAAGGAGGCTGTATATCCATCCGGAGTCGAGTTACTGATATCGAATGCGGCTGCATCCAGACTCAACTGGGTTTCACCGGCGGGGATATCTTCAAAGGATACGGTATCTGATGTGATCGTGATATAGGGATCATCTGAGCTGATCGTGGCTGTCACTGCTACTGCAGGATCAACGCCGACATTCTGAGCCATTAGGCCGACCTCAACGGATTCGCCATAATCCACCTCTCCGTTTCCATTTGAGTCATTTTCTACAACATAGCTGTCCATTACAACATAGGGTCCTTCAGGAACGATAGCGAATAGGTCAGCTTCGTAGGTTTCAACATTGTAGCCGGTGACCACCAAATGCAATTCACCCGGAGCAAGGATGGGCTCGGATAACACAATATTAGCAAGCCCGCTGTTATCGGCATAGGCATAGCCGAGTAACTCACCTCCACTTGAGAGGGCAGCGAGTGCATTCTCAACACCCGTATTCACTGGAAATTCGGAGGAACCAACAACAATAACTGCGTCATGAGTGACGGTTATTGAAGCTGGTGTGTCGGTTCTCAAAACGATGGAGGGATCACCGAAAAGAGTCCAGTAGTCGGATTCACTTTCTCCACTGCTCCCGTATTCATCGTTCATGGACATGCAGCCATTGGCAGAGATACCACCAAAACATCTTTTAATATTAGCATCACCGTACTGTTCAGTTAAAATAGCGTTGAACTCATCCTGTCCCTGCATGGGAGGTGCCCAGCTCTGGTTCACCGTGGACATCAGCGTTGCAATGGCACCTGTGGGTTCACCGTTATGGGTCGCTCTGAGCCAGGCTTCGGCGAAACAAGTACCGGATTGGAATTCTCCATTGACACATGCAACGGACCAAATGAAGGGCAACATATTGTCATTTTGCAGATTGTTCACATCACTGACGTTAAATCCGGTTGTTCCCCAGGAGGTGGATGAACCGTGACCGGTGTAGTTGATGATGCTGCGCCCGTCGTTCAGAGAATTGGTCACATCGGTATCGGTGCCGCCGTTGGTATCATAAATTTGATCGATGGAAGAATAGGTATATCCCAGCAATTGATCCCGAATACCGTCTTCGTGGTCATAATCAGCTTCATCATCATCGCCAATACCATCGCCCTGTGCTGAGGCGATTCCAATGCCCTGGTGATACCAGTCAGCACCGCTGGATGGATATCTTTCGTAATTGATGGAGCGTTCTACCTGAGTATTTACGTGATCACTGTTTTCTGCCGAAAAACGACCAATCATGATCTCTGGGTAGGAATCATTTCCTTCAATAAAGCCATAGGAAGGATCGGAAGCGCTACCGCCTGTCATGATCGATGGAACCTGTGCGATATCACCGATCAGCAGAACAAAAGCCAATCCTTCATTATAATACATATCTTCGATATACTGGGCGATGTTGCCGGAACTCCCCCCAGCTCCGCTCACACTAACCAATTGTGTTGCGAGTCCTTTCAAATTCTTCCATTCAACGAAGGGGGCTATCTCATCCACAAAAGCATCGTAACAAACCACCAGCATATTGCCCTGTTCAGATAAAATGTCATAACGGGCGGTGTTAAAATTATCAAAATGTTCTTCATAGATTTGCTTAAAATCAGATTCTACGGCTTCCAAAGGAGTTCTTCTAATTTTTGGATTAACCGCTTCACCCTCAATCGCATTGACCTCAACCGTAATCTCGGTGTACACTCGAAGGGTCTGGGTTATGGGATTATATTGAAAGGGAAAAACATGTACCGCGACGCCCCTGAAATCACGTGAGATATAGGGCGTACCCAGTTGGGCAAGTTCTCCAGGGAAAAATGCATCAGCATGGTAGGATTCTCCAAAAGACCAGGGGACATCATCGGGTGATATATCTCTGGTGAAATTGCCCTTCGAAGGTGCAAGCTGAATGGCACTGAAGTCTATAAATTCTGAAGAAATAACGGATATCCCCATATTTGACTGATCAGGGATGATTATGGAAGAGGTTAATTTATCAACATCCGGTGCTCCTGCCTCCAGGATAGGAGTTCCACCATCAACACTTACAACAGAATATTCGACTCCATCGATCGTTAATTGTGCTTGATAATAGCCCTCCAAAGTAAATTGAATGGAAGTTGTTTCATCATTTGAGTAAAGGACTGTTTTTTCAAATCCTGACGGAACATCGGACGTAATCCCGACCCAATTTGAACCAAATGCAAAACTTGTTAATATCAATATAGCCGCTGATAATATTTTTCTCATGTGATTTTCCTTTTCTAATGAATGTGACTCCTGTAATGCTTAAAAGACGAAGGAGCCGTGTAAAAGACCTCATAAACTTACCATTAATATTCATTTTTTTCCAATTACAGATAAATACATAACATCCTGTTACACAGACTGATACTTTGCTAATAAAACGGGAATAATTGTACAGGCTACTGACATTGCTCGGTACATTGTGACAGGTCTTTGTACAATGAAAAAGTCCGGTTATTGCCGGACTTTTTATCATAGATAGCTGGGACGTTTGTTCAGTTTATTGATCGAGATTACCAATTAAACTGATCACATCAACTACGCGATTTGAGTACCCCCATTCGTTATCGTACCAATTCAAAGTTTTGACAATGCGATTGTCAAGTACCCTTGTAAAAGGTGCGTCATAGATGGATGAGTAGGGATTTCCAATAATATCTGAAGAGACTATGGGCTTTTCAGAATAATATAATATCTTTTCCATGCGAGGTGTATCAGCTGCAGTTTTTACAGCCTGATGAATTTTTTCGACAGTAACGTCAGATTCAAGTTCACAAACAAAATCTACTACCGAACCATCTGGTACGGGGACTCTGCAAGCGATCCCATCGAGTTTGCCTGCAAGTTCCGGCAGCACTTTACCTACCGCCTTGGCAGCACCGGTACTGGTGGGTATAATATTCTCAGCTGCCGTCCGGCCTCTTCTCCAATCCTGATGCGGGACATCCGCCAGTCGCTGGTCATTTGTGTAGGCATGAACGGTGTTGATAATTCCTTCTTTTATGCCAAAATTTTCATTCAGGACTTTTACCATAGGAGCAAGACAATTCGTTGTACAGCTTGCATTTGAGATTATTTTATGTTCGGCGGAGAGAAGATTTTCATTCACACCCAGCACAATGGTAAAATCAATTTCATCTTTTGCCGGCACCGTCAGTACAACTCGTTTTGCGCCAGCCTGAATATGCTGCATGATCTGATCACGTTGTCTAA
>CAZIYQ010000263.1:0-3592 GCA_964543505.1 uncultured bacterium
GCCGGCCACGATAAAATGCCCAACAGGATTTTTTTTATGATACGGGAGCGGTGCACGAGTATAGAGATTGCCTGTATGAGCTAATTCCCGGGATGCAGGATTTGGAATAAAATGGCCATAATGTCAAAGAGATTGATGATACCATCGTTATTTATGTCTCCGGTATCGATAATATTAACCAATTGATAAAGAGCGGTGATGTCTTCTATTGTAAGTGCGCGATCATAAATACGCAGTTCATCGACTTTGCCATTAAAATATTCAAAACCATTGGAAGGATAATTCCCCTCCGAGGCTTCCGCACCAATCAGAAGGGCGTTATTAAAACTATATTGTATATTCATAGGATACCCCACTGAATTTGTATCCACCAGGATTCCGTTAATATATAAATAAATAGTCTGCCCGTCGAACACACCAACAATATGGAGCCACCCCGGGATTAATTGAGTCTGGTCAATTTTTGCAGTCAGATAGGTCCCCTCAATATTGATGGTGAAAAATAAATTGTCCATGGCTCCGGCAAGTGATCCATTGATTCCCAGACTATATCCCCCATCCTGTGTTTTTGAGAGGATCTTTACAGGAGCAGGATAGTCCGACCAGTGGTCACAATAGGCCCAGACCGAAATCGACAGCTGGTCTTCCGGTGAGAGTTCATCTGAATGAGGAATTTCAACATAGTTATTGATTCCATTAAACAACAGTGCAGATTCAGCATTAAGGAAATAATCCATTACCGGAAGGGCGCCGTGATTGATGCCTTCGTTATTCATGCCACTTTCGTCCGTAACATCTCCATTAAGTGGGAAATATCCCACAAGACCATCATCAATGTCCCATTGACCCCATAAAAATACAGAGAAGATAAGAAAACTGAAAAATAGTGTTTTTTTATTCATGGTTTACTCCTTATTAAGTTTTCCATACAGACAGGTCTTTGCTGACAATTCTCTCTAACTGGTCAATAACAGTTGTAAATTCATTTTGTAATGCGATTCGAATATCTTCTGCTAATTGCGTACGCCTTGTCTTTTTGGAATTCAGGGCATATAAAAATTTAGTTATGCCCAAGGGTTTGCTGGTAAATCTTGCTCTAATTTTACCCAGCGGCATTGCTGTTGACTTCAGAATATTCCGGATGATATTCGACCTAGCATCTTTATTTGTGTTTTGTATATCCGTAAACGGTAAAAAATGATTATCAACTCCGAGGAAAGTTAATGTGTTTTTATAAATATTCTTTATATCCGATAGAAACTGAAAAAACAAAATTATATGAACATTCTCACGGCCAAAGATCTTTTGATACGATCTTATTTGGTCGGGCAGCCGGTACACGTATGTCTTATAAAATAATTTTTCGACCAGGTCAATTTTTTCTGGTAAATTTTCTCCTTTCAAGCGCTGCTCTTCAAGACAAAGAGCTTTAACAAAATCGACTTCATTCTCATTTCCGCTGTATAGATACCTTGAATGAAGCGAATATATCATGTCAACTGGATTCCGGAGCATGATGATAATTTTCGATCCGGGATTAAACTTGTAGATCTCATGAGGGGCACTTTTTGAGAATAAATAGTGGGGTGATGCTTCTCCGATGATCTTTTGATCTCCGGCATAAGAGAAAAGTGATAGATATTCATCCAAAGTGTAATGATACATGCTCCCGCTTCGCGTGAGATCTTTTCCAAAAAAGTGGGGCTCTTTAGTCTCCGAAAAAAAAATATCGGGGTGCTGTTTTAGATAGGAATATAAGGAGGTTGTTCCTGATCGTGGTGCTCCAACAATAAACAGATTGGGCTTTTTCACTTTTCCCGGATTCGATTTATGCACCATTAAAATGCAGCCCGTGCTTTTTAATTAGCCGCAGCCATGAGATCAGTTTGCGGAGATTTTTTTTGACGGTCAGATTTCCGCCTACGGAAGCAGATACCCGATGATAAATGTGTGAGGCCGGGATCATATAACATTCGGCAGCTGCCTGGCGGGCCCGGAGGCAGAGATCCACATCCTCAGCATACATTCCAAAGCGTTCGTCGAAACCTCCCAGTTCTTCAAACAACGCCGGGGATATCACCAAACAGCAACCCGTGATATAATCCGTCCGTGAATCCCGGGAAAATCGCTCTGAATCCAGTTCGCGGATCCCCACATGAGAGATATGCAACCCGCCCCTTCTCACTCTTCCGCCGGCATACCAGATCAAATCCGGTTTAGCGGCATAAAAGATCTTGGCACCAAAAATATTTCGCCGGCCATACTGTGCGGAGGCTGCAGCAAAGGGATTAAGAAAATCCGGTGCTACCAGAGTGTCATTGTTCAGCAGGAGATAAAAATCCGGCCGGGGCTCCGCCAATTTTTCGATTGCCCGGTTATATCCGCCGGCAAATCCGTAATTTTGCTCAAGAACCATCAGTTCCACCTTTGGGAAGGCTTCTCGGATCATAGTTGCCGAATCATCTGTTGAGTGATTGTCGATGACCACCACGGAATAGTTGGCATAACGGACCTTCGAAAGTGATTCCAGACAATCTTTGGTCAGATCAGCGCCGTTCCAATTGAGCACCAGTATTTTTATCGACGGAGTCATCCCTCAAGCAGTTCTTCTATTCCCGATACAAAAGTCCCCCAGGAAAATTTCTCTTTTTGCAGACGCACGTTGTTTTCCATTTCTGCGAACTTACCCACAACCAAATTTTCATACAGACACTGAGCCAGAGCTTCGGGTGAGTCCGGCTCGACAAGAAAACCGGATTTCCCATCCTCCACCACTTCGTGGAGTCCACCGACGCGTGTCACCACAACCGGTTTGTTAAAATGATAGGCCAACGGCACCACACCGCTTTGAGTAGCCGATTGATAAGGCAGGGCAACCACATCCGCAGCCGAAAAATACTGCCCAACTTTCTGATCGGGAACATAGGCATTGAGCCAGGTGAATTTATCCCCCACTCCCTCCGACCGGATGAGGTTCTCATAGTGAGAAGCATCCCCGTAGCATTCCCCAACGGCGAGGACCTGAAAATCGATTAATTTTTCCTTCAGCAGTTTCGTGGCCCTGATGAGGACATCCAGCCCTTTGTACGGACGCACCAGACCGAAATATAAAATTACGTATTTGGTCTCGAGCATCAATCTCTCCCGGGCTTCGGCTGTGGGAAGGGTCTCTCCGAACACATTGAATATGGGGTGATACAGTTTCCGGTAAACCGGCGCTGGTACAAACCTGTGCAAATCCCCTTCGACTGATTCTGAAAGCACGACATGGGCATCCATTTTCTTCAGAAAAAAACGGATTAGCGGAGCATCGAAGAAGTGTGCCTCATGGGGCAGGATATTGTCGCTGAGGGCGATGCGCCTCGCATCGGGCAATTTTTTGCGGAGTAATCGTGCCAGCACCCCCAGGGCGGGTGCGAAAAATGGATTCCAGAAACGGAAGATAATGGCGTCAGGCTGGAATTTCTCGATTTGGGCGGCCGTTCGATACCAGGAAATGGGATTGATGGAATCCAGACAACGTACGCTGTCCACGGGGACTGCCGGACTGCCGGTCTCGTATTGGGTTTTACCGGGGAACAACAGCGAGGGG
>CAZIYQ010000264.1:0-3570 GCA_964543505.1 uncultured bacterium
GGCAAGCAGTCGATCGCTTGAGCTCGCAAGTCAACGATTTGGCCGAACTGGTGATCCTGAAAGACCAGGAAGCCAAACAACGGGAGGAGGCCTTGTTAGCGCAATTGAACGAGTTGCAAGAAGCATTGCCCGATGGATTGAACGATTAACCGGTGATTCTGGCGGTTTTACGCCCAAATGAACAACAACAAATTATCGCATGCCATTGGCATGCTCAATGCTCAGCCAGATGGCAGTATGAATTGTCTGTTATAAATAGTTTTGGCCTGATTTACAGGCTCGCTCAACATGAAAATACATGGCTTTGATACTAGTACTACATATCAATTAGTTTGCATAACCAAGTTTTCAGCATCTTCGAATTTGCCTTGGTCTTTTAAAATACTCGCCAGATTATTCAGACTAGCTACCACGTCAGGATGTTTATCCCCAAATAACTTACGCCGCATGGTAAGCGATTCACGACATACTGTCTCTGCTTCTTCCAGTTTATTCTGGTAACATAATGCTGTCGCCAAATTACTAAGGCTATTTGCAATATCGGGATGGTTGTTGCCAAATATTTCGAGCCGAATAGAAAGCGACTCTCGGGACATTTCCTCAGCTTCTTCATATTTCCCCTGCTTATGCAAAATACCAGCCAGATTATTAAGGCTGGTTGCCACACCGGGATGACTGTCACCAAACAGCTTACGCCCTATGGTAAGCGATTTATGACATAAGACATTTGCCTCTTCATACTTGCCTTGGTCTTTTAAAATACTCGCCAGATTATTCAGACTAGCTACCACGTCAGGATGTTTATCCCCAAATAACTTACGCCGCATGGTAAGCGATTCACGACATACTGTCTCTGCTTCTTCCAGTTTATTCTGGTAACATAATGCTGTCGCCAAATTACTAAGGCTATTTGCAATATCGGGATGGTTGTTGCCAAATATTTCGAGCCGAATAGAAAGCGATTCTCGATACATTTCCTCTGCTTCTTCATGCTTTCCCTGCTGCCCTAGAACAGCAGCTAGGCTATTAAGGCTGGCTGCCACATCCGGGTGTCCATCGCCGAAAAGGTCATATTGCATTGCTAGTAAATCACGATATATACCTTCAGCTTCTCGATAGCGACCCTGTGATGAGAAAACGGCAGTAACCTCAATCATGCAATGTATTAGAGCGTTTAAAACATCTGAAAAAAGATATTTGTCGCCCAATAGGTCGGAGAGAACCTGCAACGATTCACGATACAATTGCTCGGATTGCACATAACGACCCTGTTTATATGAAATCGCAGCTAAGTCTTTCAAGGTGATTGCCACTGCAAAATGTCGGTCCCCGAATTTGTTTTTCTTGTGGGTGAGCAATCGCTGCAAGTACTCAATGCGTTCGCTAAAATATGCCTCATTAAATGCTACAGGAAGACTGGCCTCTATCTGCTCAAAATCATCTAGGCTATAAAATCCTTCTTCCAACGCCATAAACATAATATCCATCAGGTGAAAATAAGCTTCTTCTTGTTTTACCGTAATATCACTCAGGATGTTTATGCCTGCTAACCTTTGGCAGAAAACATCTTTTAAAGCTTTTAAAATGATTCGAGCATCCTTTTTGTCACAACAGTCAATCAATGCCCCCTGCATTAATCGATGTAGGCGGTATTGCTCTTGCCGGTCTATAAATTCGATAACATAAGAGTGATGACGAATGAAACTTTCAAATCCAAGTTCCTTAGGAGTATCAACGATATTTTTTTCTGCAATCTTATTGATAAGAGCCCAATCGAATCGTAGCGCCAATGCAAGCAGTAAATGAAACTGCTTATCCTTATCATTCATATACTTGAGAAACCGCTTTTGCAGCTCTGCTGGCGAAGCCCCCAAATGTATCTCTACATCAAATTTTTCACCCCGGTCACGAATCATGCTAATAGCGATATCTATGTAGTATGGGTGGTAGCCATCCTCGCTGGCTGATTCAGATTCTTGGCACGCTCTCAATATGGCATCAGCATGTTCATTCAGGAGCTTGGCAATGAGTTGATTGCCAGACTCTTTTTCAAATGAAATGGCCTTATTAATAAATGCCTTCGCATCTTCCTTTGCCAGTCCTCCCAAGCGATGGAACTCGATCAAATCCGTCCAATGTGCACTTTCCAAGCCATCAGAAGATCTCCATTTTAATTTCTCACGACCAAGAATAATGCTGCCCATTCGGGATGTTGCTTTATCATTCTCATCCATTGAGGCAAATATCAAAAATTCACGAATACTTTCTTCAATCTTTTCATTGCTGTGGATGCGCTCAAACCCATCAATTACCAAGGTTAATGAAATATCTTCCTTTTCTAAAGTGGCAGCAAGCTCAATACCAAAGACCTCGGCCATGATTATTTGAATTTCTTCTGCGCTCTTGTCTTCTATCTGAACAATTGGATCAAACTCCAACCGTTCGGCAACTTTTTTTATTGTTTTATTGTTGACCAAGGAGGCAAGAAACTTAGCACCACCAACCACTGATTTTACACTTGTTGTAGCTTCTTCCGCAGCATCAAACAGGTTACCGAATGCGCTTGTCCATGACTCAGGTATAATGTTTTCTATACCCCCCATAACATCATCGACAACCTCATTTCTACTCAAACCAAAATCAAAGACCTTTGCCAAAGGTGAAAGTTCAAGGTTTGAGTCCTGCCCTCCATGGGTCTTAGCCCAGTAAATTGCATATAGAGCATCAAAATAGTACATTAGAATGCCTGTCCGGGCTAAAGATGAACGAATATCCCAAAGCGCATGAGCAATTGTATAATTTTTTTCTGCTTCTGAGTGGTCGAAGTCTACCAGAGCCACCTTGTGTGCTTTTCTTTGAGATGAGGATTCTTCTGTCCATTCCTGGATAGCTTTATTAACCAGAGAGCTCTTACCTGCTCCGCCTACACCATAAAAATTTAATATCGGCTTCTTAATGACCTGTTCTGGTTCCATGATGCTCTGGAAAAAACGCTTAATAATTGAACGCTCCTCCTCGCGGTCTGTGAAAAACTGCAACGCTGAAATATTACGTTTTCTATTCTTCCCAGTGTGTTTACGACGAGCCACCTCTCCTCCCCTTTAATTAAATTAACGAGACTGTATTCACGCAAGATTAATTCATCAATGGGCAATTCCTGTATGGAGAGCACTCTCATAAAATTAGAGTTCCGACAAATGCGTATGAGCTTGCAGTACGCCAAACAGAAATTCACCTATTCCGCTTGTTTTTTTACCCACTCAACCAACTCTGTTAGGTCTTCACGAGCTGCCCGGCTTTTGATTACCGTTGCAATATCATCAACCATGGCATCAAGAGGGACATCGCTTCGCTCTGCCCCTCATGCAGATCGTTAGAGAACACAGGAACCAACATGGCAGATGGAGGTACCGACGGCACCGCATCACCCCCCCTAAACCAAAATAACTTTGCATACCGAAACAGGCTTCGCTGGTTGCTACGGTTGAGACTGGATTTGCAACAACTTCTCCTTTAAGCCTTTCAGTCCAAGATTAACGATCTCGGCCTTGGCAAGCAGTGCCAAATCCT
>CAZIYQ010000265.1:0-3567 GCA_964543505.1 uncultured bacterium
AGTGGGTATCTTCATCATCATCGCTCTCATCTACATATTGTTCTACGCCGTAATAAAGATCAATAACCTTTTTAATACTGATCTCGGATGCTAATACGAGGTTGATTTCCATCACTGTCTCGACATTTAGCTCGTCAATGATTTCAACATTGATCGGGTCAGAACAGGCCACGGTCAATTTATTGCCAATGTGAAAGAGGGGGATGATATTCAGTCTTTTGGCGACGTCCTCCTTAACGATATCGATCGAGTCTCTGTCAATCTCATACGAAAGAGGATCGAGCGTAGGGAGTTTTAACTGATCACTCACGGCCTCAATAATATCATCTTCTGTGACAAAACCTAATTCAATGAGAGCCAGCCCGAGGTAAATATCATGGGTCTGTTTGTACTGCAGGGCTTCTTCCAGCTGCTGAATGTCGATCTTGCCTTCATCAAGCATGATCTGACCAAGAAGTTTTTTTTCTTTTGCCATTGAGATTATCCTTTAATAATTAAGGTATGGACGTACCAGTTAATAATTTCCGGACCATAGAGAATACTGATCAAGGCTCCCAGACTGAGGTAAGGTCCAAACGGCAGACGTCTGCCAATTGCTGATTTACCGCTGATCATTAAGATAATGATGACGATTGCTGATGAAAAAAAGGCCAACCCTACGACCAGCAGCCCTTCTTTCCATCCGAAAAGCAGGCCTAATAAAAAAGCGAATTTGACATCACCCAATCCCATCGCATCCTGTTTTAAAATGAGTTTTCCCAGTATCCGGATCAACAGAAAACCGAGGCCGAGCCCGAGAAAGCCCCAGAAATGCAGAGGGATTTGGCTGTAGCCACCTTTGAAAACGAAATAGACTGCCGGGACGAGTGCCGCCACTAAAAACGAATCCGGTATAATTTGATGATCAAAATCAATAAATGTTATGGCGATCAGGATGCACAGGAAAATGACATAAAACAAATAATCCGGCAACTCCGGGGTATTGATAAAGGTGATGTAGAAAATCAGGGCCGTCAACAATTCTACAAGCGGATATCGCAGCGAAATCTTTTCTGAACATTTTGAGCACTTGCCCCACAGAAAGAGATAGCTCAAGACGGGTATATTTTCATACCACATGATCATGTGTCCGCAAGTTGTACAGCTCGACCGGGGGGAGACAATAGATTTTCCAAGGGGAATTCTGTAAATACAGACATTCAGGAAACTCCCCAGGATTAATCCTGTTATGATCACAAAAGCAGCTATCATGCTAGCGTTGTCCAATAATTTGTGAAATGGTCTCTAACAATTGTTCAGGTACAACCGGTTTCGCCAATTGGCCATCTGCCCGAATTTCAACCAACAGGTTTTTGTCGACTTCAGCCCCCTGATCGCTTACCAGGACAATGGGAATATGCTGATAATGCTCGTCAAATTTCAATAGCCTGCAGACATGCAGACCGTCAATCCCGGGTAACATGACCGCAACGAAAATGAGGTCAGGATTTTCAAATCTGGCAAGTTTTAGTCCGGTAAGACCATCATCTGCCGATAGGACTGTCATCTCTGATTGTTCGAGAAAAGCGGTGATGAAATCGACAAAGGATAATTCTTCGTCAATGATTAGGATTTTAATTCTGGGTTCATTCTGTGCCATTTATACTCCTCTTTTTAGCTGAATGGATAAACTGGCTTTCTGTTCTTCTTCTGTGCTGATCCGTAATCTCAGGTCGGACTGATTGTCCGCAAACCAAACCGCAGTGTCTTTTGATATTCTCCCTTCACGGTATAAGCTGAAGAGACTTTGATCAAATGATTGCATCCCCTCATTTTGGGAGGATTCAATGGTTGTTTTCAGCAAGTGATTTTCCCCTCTTTGAATCAGATCTTTAACTCGTGCTGTTGGGAATAAAATCTCATGTGCGGCGATATTTTTTCCATCGACACCGGGCACGAGTCTTTGAGCGATGATTGCTTCGAGGTTATTGCTGATCTGGGAGCGTATCATCTCCTGCAGATAAGGGTCAAAGAAATTGACAACCCTCTCAATTGTTTGAGATGCATTTACAGCATGCAGGGTGCTGATAACGAGATGTCCGGTTTCTGAAAAATTCAGTGCGGCAGACATGGTTTCTGTATCTCGAATCTCCCCAATAGAGATCATGGAAGGAGACTCTCGCAAAGCACTTTTCAATGCCTGTGTATAGTTTTTAGCATCATGTCCGATTTCCCTCTGATTGACGATCGATTTTTTATGCGAATGCAGAAATTCAATCGGATCCTCCAATGTCAGAATGTGTCCCGGTAAAGTTTCGTTGCGGTGATCGATCATCGCTGCGATTGTGGTTGATTTCCCTGCTCCTGCTTGTCCAACAACCAGGATGAGCCCACGTTCTTTTAATATTAAATTTTTTAGATGGGGAGGCAATGCCAATTCATCAATGCTTTTTATTCTGTTCAATATCTGATGGATAACAAACGCATCCGACCCGCGCTGCTGAAAATAATTAATCCGAAAGCGGCCGACACCGGGATAACTGTAGATGAAGTCAAGATCATGTTCTTCCCGGAAAGATTTCTGCTGCTGCTCGGTCAACAAGCTGCTACGAAGTGTGTCGAGCATTTCGAAGGTGATCTTCTTCTCTTCGATGACATGAATTTCGTTGCCAATTTTTAGAGTGGGGTAGGCACCGATACTGATGAAAAGATCGGAGGCTTTTGATTCGGCCATGATCTTCAGTAAATCTTTTATTTTATAAGTCTCGACCATTAATCGATCCCTGGCAGATCCATATTCAGTTCACTGTTTAATTCCAACAGGGCTTCTTTTTTTACAGTTCCAGAGCGAATCAGTTTATCGATAGCCTGTTCCAGAGTCTGCATGCCCATCCTGGTGTTTGTCTGTAAAATGGATGGCAGCTGATAGGTTTTTTGCTCTCTGATCAGATTTGCAACAGCCGGAATCGCCAGCATGACCTCAAATGCCGCAACCCTGCCACCACCCGATTTCTTTAACAGGATCTGTGAAACGACTCCGATCAAGGTCTCACTGATCATGAGGCGGATCTGGTTTTGCTGACTGGAGGGAAACTGGTCGATGATGCGGTCAACGGTCTTCGTTGAGTTGACGGTGTGCAATGTGCCGAATACCAGATGCCCTGTTTCGGCAGCGGATATCGCCAATGCGGTTGTCTCAAGATCACGCATTTCGCCGACCACAATAACATCCGGATCTTCTCTCAAGGAACTGCGCAGAGCTTTTGAGAACGAATGTGTATCGATGCCGACCTCGCGATGGTTGATGAGGGCCAATTTACTTTTGTGGATATATTCAACGGGATCTTCAATCAGAATGATATGCTTCTTCTGCCGCTGATTGATAAAATCGATGATCGTGTTGAGCGTCGTGGATTTTCCACTGCCCGTGGGGCCTGTAATGAGGATGAGACCTTTGGGACTGAGACAAAGTTTTTTTAGCACAGCGGGTAATCTTAATTCTTCAAAAGAATAACATTTTTCTGAGATGGCCCGCATCACTACAGTGTCACCGAAATAACCTTTGAAGACATTGATCCGAAATCGGCC
>CAZIYQ010000266.1:0-3561 GCA_964543505.1 uncultured bacterium
ACCGTATCTGCGCCGACTTTACGGGCTTCGATGATGAGAGCGCCATCCTTATTCAGAGTAGCTGCGGTGACTTTGTCGTCGAGTCCTTTTTTAACGGGCATGGGTTCACCGCTGATGGAGGATTCATCCACATGCGATTCCCCTTCCAGCACGATTCCGTCAACAGGAACCTTGCCGCCCGGCTTAACCATCAAACGGTTGCCCGGTTGTATTTCTTCTACCGGAACCTCCTGCCATTGCCCGCCTTTGAGAATCGTTCCGGTTGCCGGTGCGAATTCCATTAGACTGGTAACGGCCTCCAAGGTCTTGCCTTTTGCCCGGGCTTCGAGAAATCTTCCCAATGTTATAAACAGCAGTATGACACCGGTACTTTCAAAATAAAGTTTTCCGAAACCCGGTATTCCTGATTGTAAAATTAGATTTATACCGGATAGCAGCGAATAGCCATAGGCCGCACCGGTCCCGAGAGCAACGAGGGAATCCATGTTGGGTTGATGATTGAGCAGCGCCTTTAAACCGGAGCGGTAAAAATGACCACCGACCACGACGATTGGAGTGGCCAATAGAAATTGGACGAGTATTGTGGTGACCGTCTCTCCGGTAGTGGAGAAAAGCATCTGCCACATGGCGAGGACCAGCAGGGGAACACCAAGTACAGCCTGGAGCAGCAGTCGCAGTTTCCAGCGTTCCAGCTCTTTTTTGCGCCGGGAGATAATGTCAGTTGCGTCAAGATTGATTAGTTTATAGCCTGACTTACTGAGGGCTTTACGGAATTGTTTTTCGTTGGGAGGTCCGTCCGTATCGATAGTGACGGATTCAAGTGGCAGGTTAACCGCTGCCGCATTCACACCCTCAACTTTGAGGAGAGATTTTTCTACATTGGCAACGCACGAAGCACAATGCATTCCATCCACGTGATAGGTGATCGTCATAAAAAGTGGATCATATTTTCCGGAGACAGACTCCGGTCCCAATGATTACTGCAGGATCATGCTGATGACGATGACAATGTCAACGACATCGACAACACCATCTTCATTCAAATCTCCGGCAATTATCTGCTGGGGCGTGAGGTCTTCCTGACCCATGATATAGGCCACCATCACGACCGCATCCAGAACATCAATTTCTGAATCCTGATTGACATCACCGGGAGTAATCGGCAGAGCGCTGGTCTCATAAAAACCCGTTCGCATGGGATTGCCCCGATACATATACCAATTACATTCCAGGCCAGGGCTTTTCCAATCCAGTCCGTAAAGACCCTCATCATTTCCAACAATCAATTCTATATCACCATCTCCGTCCAAATCTGTGGCAATGGGCGAACATTCCACTGAATTACCGACGTTCATGGGAAAACCCGGATAGGGAGTGCCGTCCATATAATTCACGAAAAGTTCGCCACCCTTATTAGCAGAGATGATCTCGGGAATGCCGTTCGAATCAAGATCACTGAAAACGGGCGATGTTTTCACAACCTGTCCGATAGTCTGGGGCCAGCCGTACAGTTCCTGCCCTAAAGCATCCAAACCGAAAACCTGACCGTCTTCCGTACCAAAAAATATTTTCAGGATTCCATTTGAATCATCGATCGAGGGAGAGGTACGAATGGCCGCTCCGGCATCAAACTCGAAGACCGTCTGTCCTGAACTGTTGATGGCATGCAGAAAGCCATCATCACACCCAAAAATGATCTCCGGGACCTGGTCCATATCCACATCGACCAACAGAGGTGCAGATCGAATTTTATTTCCGGTGGAAAATGGAAACCCCGGAGCGATACTGCCGTCGTCATAGACCAGGTAGAGATTGCCACTGTCTGTGCCGAAGGCGATGTCGCTTTTGCCATTGGCGTTAAAATCGAAAAGGCTGACCCCTGTGAAGATTTTTTCATTGATCGAAAGCGGGAAGCCCTCAACATCGCTGCCGTCTGTTTTAACCGCAAATAGTTTACCCGTTGCTGTAAACCCGCCAAAAACGATTTCAAGTTGTGGGTCATCATCGAGATTTCCCAGGGCAGGAGACCCTGTGAGGTACTGGTTCGCATTGTAGTCGGTCTCAACAGTTCCATCTGCAGATAAGATGTACAGATGCCGGCTTTTTGAGGTGACCACAACTTCATTGGTCCCATCACTATCAAGATCGGCGGCAGCCGGGGAACCCCAGATCTGGTCACCCGTGTCGAAAATCCAGGCAGAACCAAAGGAACTGCCATCGGTATTGGTAATGTGCAGATAGCCGGCATAGTCACCGAAAATAATTTCATTGTTTCCATCCTGATCCAGGTCGAAGATAAGCGGTGAAGTCAAAACTTTCATTCCCGTAACCAAAGGGAATCCAGCCTGGTCGATGGTCACGTTAAAATCTAAAACAGCATCCTGGTCAAAAGGGTCCCCGTTGCTCATTTCGCCGCTGATGCTGAATTGCAGCTGGTGTTGACCGAGAGAGGCAGTCGGAGAAATATCGAATAAAATTGTCTCAGCCGATCCATCACTCTGCCCGGCCAGATCATTGATCAAGATTGTTTCGGTGAGCAAGCTAATATCCGCATCAGATGAGGAGACAGTTGCGCTTAAATTTTCGATGCTATCATTGGAAGGATTGTGAAACAGGGGCGCAATGCCTGCCAGTTCACCCGGATTGGCTATTCCGTCGCCATCGCCGTCCATTTCCTCAAGAGAATAATCATCGACATAGATGGTGGGGAGATTTCTGAAATTAGCATTGATCAGCATGTTTTCCTCCGAAATATCCAGCACACTAACACCGGAAGTCTCGCCGCTGTAAAATCGGGAATTGGGCGTCGTATAATCGGTAAACTCCGTCACATTATAACCACCGGGGTAAGGATCGCTCATGTCGCTGCCATGGTTGAGATTCAGATCGAAGTTTCCATCCGCCTGTTCGAGATCAACCTTATAGTGGAAATCGTTCTGGTTGCCGTTCATGGATTCATCAATATGCCAGACCAGCAGACCACTGTTGGTCAGGGTCTGATCAAAATGAATTTTCTGGCGATTTTCAAATAGAAAATATTCATAATCGGGACCGATCCCATTCATTTTATAAATGATGGGATTTTCTTCTACATTTGGGATTTCAAAATTGATGGAGCCTTCCGAAACAATAACAGGGTCCACCCAACCCAGGGTGACTTTGCACCAGGCTGAAAAATGAGAGGGGTACCAGGCTGAGCTGCCGTTTCCGCCCCAGGAGCCACCGGCCATCAGACCCCAGGTGCCAATCCCTGAAGAAGAATAGTCTGTGTCATAAAGGTCGGGGAGACCCAGCGCATGGCCAAACTCATGGCAGACTACCCCAATATTGACGATACCAGGCGAACTGTTCATGCCCTGCTTTTCAGGATTGATGGTGTAATCATTAATAATGACGCCATCGTAGGTAACAGCATACTCACCGAGAGCCCAGCGATGTGACCACACATTGCTCCCGTCACCTTCCTCTGCGCCAAAACCGGCATGGATCACGTTCAGCGCATCCACGTGACCATCACCATCGTTGTCATATTGGGTCCAGTCAACGCCTGCAGCTTCAGCA
>CAZIYQ010000267.1:0-3549 GCA_964543505.1 uncultured bacterium
CCCCGGCCCGTTTTTAAAACTACGACTGTTGTTTATTTATACCGACCGCACTCCAAACTGTTCGGTTAACACTTTTCACTCTGATACTACTTCAGCAGCATGAGCTTCTGTGTGGCGCTGTAGCCGGGGGTAGTCAGCTTCACAAAGTAGAGACCCGAAGCATTGGCAGATGCATCCCAGACCACAGAGTGGTAACCGGCGGACAAATGACCGCTGACAAGGTTTGATACTACACGGCCGTTCATGTCGTAGATGACCAGCGAGACCTGACTGTCAACAGGCAGTTCGTACCCGATCTTTGTAGTGGGGTTGAAAGGATTGGGAAAAGGCTGGAACAAGGCAAAGTCCATGGGAGTACCGCTGTCGTTATCAGAATTAAGACGTACACCGTTTTCACCGGCAATAACCGGGTCGCTGATTACCGTCTGCAATTCACTGGTTCTGCCCAGGCCGTCAAAATGAACATTCAGCAGATCATGTTCACCGGCAGGAATCTCATAAAGATCTTCGGGATACAGGATAAGTCTGATGAGTCCCTCCGTATCGGCATTGTACTGCAATTGTAGTCCCGCTGAAATCTCCGTCTGATCCATAGCAACAAATGAATAAGCTTGCGGGTCATAGTCGATATTCAGCTGTACACCCCGTACGGGTACATCACAGGTAAGGGAAACGATGAGGGTTTGACCTTCCCAACGACCGAGACTGTTATCCGGTTCATCGTCTACGCCCGGTACCGGTCAGACCATGGCACCCACTGTTCAACCAACGGGGCCACCTTACAATGATCCAGGTAATGGGGCAACTTTTCCTACGATTTCTTTAAGACCTTTCCAATCCATACCCATCTCCTATATAAGTCCTAGAGCTTGACGGGTCTTTGGACCTACAATACCATCCACAACCAACCCTCTGCTCTTTTGAAATTCTCGGATTGCCGTATCAGTCATCAAACCCGGAATACCATCTACTACCAGATCGAATCCGAATTGGTTAAGAATCTTTTGTAGCTTGATAACCTCATCATCTCTCACTCGAGAGCCAGAATTGTATTGCTCGAAGGCTCCTGCCAGCTTCTCGTGATACCGGTTTTTTTTGTACTCTGGTCCATTATAACCATTTGCAAAACCACTCCAATCTTTCTTCTGAAGATACTTTTCCAGACCATTAGATAGAATGAACTGTATGCCACATTGCAATTGCATTCCTTCGGAGACAAACTGAACACCAACAAAGTCTTGTAATCTTTCATATCCCGTTGCAGCGTGATTAAATCCCATGATCTGAAAGAGTCCCCAAGATGTTGATCGATAAGCAGCAGTAAAATCTAATGTGGCTGCTTGGCGTAAACGATCATGTTCCCTTACACCACCCAGGTATAGGTCACGTTTCCAGTGCGAACTTGATAGTTGATGGTGAGTTTTGTCATACTGCCCACCGGTTTCCCTGCTAAAAATATGAGCTTCAAACAGAATTTTTGGCAGCCGGTGATCATCTCCGAATTTACCAAGGAAGCCGGCTCCTGAAGTTTCGACGTCGATTACTGCGCGTACATGTGCATCGGTCACATTAAGTTCTTTTGCGGCTGACGCGATGTCCTCATAATCCAATGGTCGACCCATGATGGATTCTTTTCGCATCTATTGTCCTTTCTGTTTTAATCCTCAAATGCATACTCTGTGGAACTTCTCACGCATAATCAACAAATGAGTGCATTTCTATGATATCTATCAGCTAGGTTGCCCTATATAGATTATTCGTTATTTATCTGTATTCATCCAATGGTTAATTTGCCCTCTAGCAAAATGAGGTTAAACAACAAAATTATGAGAACTTCCCGAATTTGTTCAGGTTCGTTCTCAATTAATGTTTCAGAATTTTAAAAACTGTGTATTTTCTTGCCTGGGGTCATCCGATTCTCCCTTTTTGTCTTTACAACTTAATTTAGAGAATCCTGAACCTCACTTTTATTATTTAATTTTACAGAAAGAATTTTACACTACCTTTTTGCTCCTATTCTTGTTCATTAGTTTAGGCAGTTTTACACCTTAAAGACCTGTCCAGTTTTTGGGGTCCAGCTCTCTTTTATTTTACATATAAAGGGCTTCAACGGTGAGGTTGACGCCCCTTTTTTTGAGGATTTGAACGAAGTTATCCAATTATTTTACAAGAGCTATCTTCTGGACAGCTGTAAAATCGCCAGCAACGAGCTTCACCATATATACGCCGGATGCGAATGATGAAGCATCCCACTGAATAGTGTGGTAACCAGCATCTTTGTATGAATTAACAAGTTGAGTGACTTCACGACCAATCATATCGTAAACAATCAAAGATACTTTACTATCTTTTGGAAGGTCATATCCCATAGTTGTTATTGGATTGAATGGATTGGGGTACGCGTGATGCAATGAATACTGAGTAGGTAAAAACTCTTGACCTTGAATTGTGAAAGGAATTTGTACACCACCGGGGGCTATAAGCATTACATTATCAAACCTCATATTAAATGTCGCTGATCCCTCCCTTAATAGATTTTCTTCAAGTACAAGATTAAAAATGGTTTCTTCTCCAGGTCCAATAACATCGCTTGACATTGTCCATAATACAATTCTAACAAAGTTACCATAATCTAGATAGGAGGCCTCCCAGTATGTAGTTTGATCTGTATTTGTGATATCAATTAGAGTAAAAGCAGTTGCATCATAATCAATATCCATCTGTAAAATTGAAATTGGGGTCTCGGAATCAATTGTAATTGGTACAATAATATCACCTGCTCTGGATAGAGATGTCGACAGATCAAAAGATATTGTAGCGGGTTGATTAAAATCATATTCATCAAAATCAAAATATTCACGAGGTAAAGAATTGATTTTATTCATAAGTGCAACAATATCTAGAACATCAATATTCTGGTCTGGTACAACATCACTAATAAAAAATTGTATCTCATGAGGTACATTTAAGGGATTAAGAACATAGTCTACCAATAGTGTAGTATCAAGAATATCCAATTCACCATCTACAATGACATCACCTGTTTCCTCCGGAATTCTGACTAATTGATCCAAACCATCACTAATATTAGTAATATCATGAATAATTCCTGAAGGCCAAAATATTTTGAGACTATTGATATTATCATCTAATCCAAGACCAAAATGTAATTCTGGTAAGTTACCAGAAGTGAATAAATTCCCTTTCCCTCCGATAAACCTTGTTTGATTCTGTTCATTTATACCTGTACCATGATTCACTTTGGTTAGTACACCAATACCGGTGCGATTGGAGTTAAATCCTACTAATTGAACAGATAAATAATGGTTTGTGTTTACAGTTACATTTTCATATAATCGATTTCCTGAGAATACATCTAATAAACCATCTCTGTTATAATCACCAATACATCCATTTTTCCCGAATAAATTCGGATTATTAGCTCCAGGCGCTCCAAGGAACTCTCCTGCTGATGTAAATTGTTGATTCTGATTATTGAGTCCGCTCCAAAAACGTTTTTTCATAATTGTTTGATTTCGTATACAATTT
>CAZIYQ010000268.1:0-3468 GCA_964543505.1 uncultured bacterium
CTCCTGATCCGGATCGTTTTGCTGTTTAAGGACAAAGACTGGCAGCAGTTTCGATTCATTGGATTTGCCCTGCTGGGGCTAACACTGGCTGTGGGTATGGCCCTGGTCATTTATCTGCCGGTTTCAAACTATGCGCCGTTTTCCATTCGTGGTGGAAGCGGCGGCGGGTCGGGCTATGATTACGCCACCAGCTGGTCCTTCAGTTTTGCTGAAATGATGACCTTTTTCATTCCCTCTTTCTTCGGTTTTGGCGGCCCCGCTTACTGGGGCAGCATGCCTTTTACGGACTATCCCAATTATATGGGCATCATCGTCCTGGGGCTGGCCCTTGTAGGGGCTGTTCGCTATAAGGGATCGGTGAAAGTGGCGCTGGTGCTCACCGCTCTGTTTGCACTGCTGTTGTCCTTCGGTAAACATTTTTTCCTCTACAAATGGTTTTATGATGTATTTCCCTATTTCGACAAATTCAGAGTGCCGGTCATGTTTCTGATCCTCACCCAGTTCAGTATCGCCGTATTGGCCGGGATGGGTCTGGAAACGATCAGGAAACCGTTTTCACCGGGAGGTTCGGTTAAGTTGACAAAAGCATTGTACGGCATGGCAGGATGCTTTTTCCTGTTGCTTATTTTTGGAAAGTCAATTGCCTCCGGCATTCATTTCCCTCCGTCACAGTATGCGGTGGTGAACGAATTGAGGGCTCAGCTCATCACTACTGATCTTCGTATGGTGTGCGTCTTTGTGTTGCTGGCAATTGGCGTCCTCATTGCCTTGTTCCGTAATTGGCTGAAACCCCGGGTGGGTCTTGCACTACTATTGGTATTCTCTATTCTGGACCTGGCGGCTGTGGATCACCGGATCATCGAACCCTCCAAAGAATCTCTGCGATCTCCGGTGCTGCAATCGTCCGGTAAGATCAAATCCTATCTTCGGGAAGACGAGATTATTCAATTTTTAAAAAATGACAACAGTGATTTCAGGATTTTACCCCTGGGAAAGCTCATGAATGAAAACCGCTGGGCTGCTTTTGGTGTTGAAAGTGTCACCGGGTATCATCCGGCAAAACTTCAGAATTATAATTCTCTGATCACGGAGGTAGGGTTAGGCTCTGAGGGTATTTTGAGACTGCTCAATGTGAAATATGTGCTCTCGTTAGACCCCATCAACCACCCCTCACTGAAAGAGGTAAAACGGGGAAAACTCTGGTTTCAGGATGCCTATGTGAACGGTTATGTATATGAGTTTCATAACCATCTTCCCAGGGCTTATTTTTGCAACAAAGCCAGTACAGTGAAAGATGATACCCGCCGAATTAGACTCATGAAGGCTGCTAATTTTGACCCGCTGCGAACAGCTTATGTTAAAAAGAGTCTGCCGGACTCCTCCTTTTTACCGGAGAATGCCAGTGTCATCCTCAGTGCCAGGACGCCCAATCGCATCGAAGCTCAAGTAACAACGGACAGCCCCCAATTCCTGGTTTTCAGTGAAGTTTATTACCCCGGCGGTTGGGAGGCCAGCCTAAATGGAAAAGCGCTGGATATCGTCGAAGTGGATGGCGTATTGCGAGGTATTTCCATCCCCCCTGGCAGCAGCCAAATCGTCATGACCTTCAATCCCCGTGATCTAAAACTGGGATCGATGCTCTCCTGGACCAGCTTAATCTTGATCTTGATCTGTCTTTTTGTCCCGCTGGCATACCGAAAATGAGACTGCGTTCAAACCCATTCCAGATCAAATTAGGTCTCTTCCTTTTGGGGATAGTGATCATCCTCGCAGTGGTGTGGAGTAACTGGCTGCTCATCAAAGAGATCCGCAAAGATGCCCACAAACAGGTAGAATTTCTGGCCCGGGCCTATTCAGATGCCATCAACAAATCTGAAGGCGATGACATCCGCTATGTGATGGATTATCTGCTGCCGTCCATCAATTTCCCCATTATCATAACCAATCCGGAAGAGATATACGCCTGGAAAAATATCCATGTGGGGACGGATGAAAAATCACCGCAATTTCGAGAAGAACTCCTGCGAATCGAAGCCCGCATGGATGAATCCTTCGATCCACTGCCGGTTATCTGGAATGACATACAGATTGGCGAGATCCATTTCGGCGACCCCGAAATTGTTGGGCAGATACAGTGGCTGCCCTATTATGAGGTTGGCGGAGTCCTGATCTTTGTGTTGTTCGGCTTTCTGGGTTTCCAACTAATCCGCAAAAGTGAGCGCAATTTTATCTGGGCTGGAATGGCGAGGGAGACGGCTCATCAACTGGGGACACCCATTTCTTCATTGCTGGGTTGGATTAAATTGCTGGAGGACGGGGAAGAAAATATACCTGCACTTATGGAGGGGATGGATCAGGATATTCGCCGTTTGAGTGAAATTTCTGACCGCTTTCATAAGATTGGTTCCAAACCGCAATTCAAAAAGGTCAATCTGTTGAGTGTAGCCACATCGGTTGGGGAATATATGCAATCCAGAATCTCATCGAGGTCGGGTGTGGTCATCCAAACTCGTGGGGAGGCAGTTGAAGTTGATGCTGAAGAGACCCTCATTTCCTGGGCTATCGAAAACCTGATCAAGAATGCCATTGATGCCACTCGCACCAAAGGGGGCAAGATCGAGATTACACTGCGGAATGACTCCGGTCAGGCTGTATTGGATGTGAGTGATGATGGCATCGGGATCAGCCGCAGTCAGCGCAGGAATATTTTCAGACCGGGTTTCAGCACTAAAAAACGGGGCTGGGGACTCGGATTGAGTCTGACCCGCCGCATCGTTGAAGAAATCCACTCCGGTTCGGTACGGCTGATGCGCTCACGGCCCGGTGAGACGATCTTCAGAATTGTCCTGAAAAAGTAATTTATCGTTAAGATCGGGACAACGAATTTTTAGTTGTCTTCAATTTGGGTAATTTTCATCGTTCAATAATCCCAAATCTTTTGTAAATTACTCCCGATTATAAGCATTAAATAATTTATTTCTTTATATAATACTTGCTTTACAATAAATATACAAGGACGTGCTTGAATAGATTAACTCATAAGCATACGATACAATAACCCCTTGAGTTGTTTTATTAGAAACTGAAAACCGATTATTAAAGGAGAACCCATGCAGCTGCACTTCAAACCACTCTGTTTCATTTTTTTATTCATTATCCTTCTGACGGCCCAGACCGTTCCTACCGTGCTGGACTACCAGGGCTCGCTCACGGATGCCACGGGCATTCCCCTGACAGAAGATGTTTCAATCACCTTTGCCATCTACGGTGTGGAATCCGGAGGGTCTGCCCTTTGGAATGAAACTCAGAACCCGGTGACCGTAACGGACGGACTGTTTCATGTTCTGCTGGGTTCTGTGACCGCCCTGCCCGAGAGTTTATTCGTTGCTCCCGATCGTTGGGTAGGCTTATCGGTGAATGGTGACGGTGAGATGACACCACGGACACGCCTGGCCAGTGTGCCCTTCG
>CAZIYQ010000269.1:0-3439 GCA_964543505.1 uncultured bacterium
TATTAACGAATATTATCATAAATATTGAACTTAGCCTAAATTTACGAAGAAATGGACAATCATTCAAAGCATAATATCACTATTATTATTATAATAACAATATGTTATAAGAATTCCACCAAACACTATCTATGATAGCGATAATGGATTAAGTAAATATTACAAAACGAATTAAAGCAAAATATTCGCTTGTAAAATATTTTGAGAAGATGGGCATGACGGATGCTTTTGAAAAAAGCCGAGCCGATTTTACCGGGATGTCAAAGGGATTATTTATAAACGATGTGATTCATAAATCCTATGTTAAAGTGGATGAAGCAGGCACTGAAGCCGCTACTGAAACTGGAGTCATCATGTTTGAAACGTCTCTTTCCAAGGCTATATCGTTTAAAGTGGATCGACCTCTTGTCTTCATCATTAAAGATAACACGTAAAATTGTATCTTATTTACCGGAGCGATAATCTATCTCGACCATTGAATAGAAACCCACGGAACTCATTTGTCTCTCAGGGGTATAAAGCGGTAAATTTTGCAGTCATGAAAAAGAAGTTTATCCCCTTAATTCTAATTATCTCTTTCCTTTTTCCCGGAACCAAACCCGTTTATTATATACCAATCCAGGGCGATATTGATATGGGTTTGCCCTACTTCATTGAACGGGGAATCTCTGAGGCTGAGCAAAATGACGCCAAAGTGATCATTTTTGATGTGGATACTTTCGGAGGCCGTATAGATGCGGCTACCCGTATTAAGGATGCCATTTTGAGCAGTAAAGTCCCGACTATTGCCTTTATTAATCGCAGAGCCATATCGGCCGGGTCTCTTATCTCGCTATCGTGCGATTCTATTTACATGACCAGTGGTGCCACCATCGGGGCTGCAACCGCTGTGGACCAGAGCGGCAAGAAAACTTCCGAAAAAGTGATCTCCTACATGCGCGAAGAAATGGCTTCAACTGCCGAAGCCAACGGCCGCTCAAGAGAAATTGCCGCGGCCATGGTGGATGAAGAACTCTCCATTGATTACAGAATCAGCGTGAATGGAGACACACTCCGTGCAGAAGCGGTAGAGGGTTTCAAGAGTGGAAAATTGATTACCTTATCGACCAAAAAAGCTTTGGAACTCGGCATTGCCGACAGAGAGCTGGAAACCCTCGATCAGGTGTTGCTCTTTTTGGGGGAATCAGAAGCACGGGTTGTGGAAATGCATTCATCCTGGTCTGAAAAACTGGTGCGTTTCCTGACGAGCCCCACAGTAGCCCCGCTATTGATGACTTTGGGATTTCTGGGATTACTCTTTGAGATCAAATCTCCGGGATTCGGTTTCCCGGGAGCGGCCGGGCTCTTACTGCTGGCACTCTTTTTCGGCTCTCATCTGCTGGTTGGTCTTGCCGATATCTCCGAAATCATCTTACTCGTTTTTGGTGTCATACTGGTACTGCTTGAAATTTTTATCATTCCCGGATTTGGTATTACGGGCATCGCAGGAGGCCTGCTGATCCTCTGGAGCATGTTCCAAATGCTGCTGGGGGATCATCCTGGCATCGAAGAAACACGAGGGGCACTCTATGGATTGAATATCGGCATCGCTGGAGGGATCATCGCGGGCATTTTCTTTTTCCGCGTCTTGGTTAGAAGTAAATTCTATAAGCAGATTGTGCCTTACACGCCTCAGAAAAAATCCCAAGGCTACAGCATTTCAAAGGGATTTGAAAAAATTATCGGACAGACAGGAGTGGCTACTTCCGACCTGCGCCCAGCAGGAACCGCCGAGTTTGATGGTTCACGCTACCAGGTTATGACCGCAGGAGATTACCTTATCAAAGGTTCGCGGATCAAAGCCACCGGTATTGACGAGAATCAACTCATCGTACGGCCTGTTGATGAAGAAGAAACTGATTAGACATTTGAATTTGAAACCAATACATAGGCTGCCAGTTGATGTGCACGATGGCGTCGTCCGCTGTGTCGAGGCGGTAGGGGTATGCCTTAAAACCGGCGTTGTAGACCTGCTGTGCCATACTCTCAAGTTCGATGGCTGCCTGCCCCTCATAACTAACCCGCTGACGGCAGATGCCAAGGGCTGCGGCGACGGCATCGAACAGGCGTCCGCAAGAGGAGGTGAGAGGGGCGTTTAATTTCTTTTCTATCATGCTGTGCAGGAAAGGCAGGGGTTTGGCAATGAGGTAGCGCATGATATCGGTGTCGCCGAAGGCTGTTTCAATATCTTCCCACCCAAGTGCGTGCAGATGCGCAAAGGTGTTGCGCCATGGTTCGCGGATGGCCTGTGTACCGCCCGGCATGGGCAGAGGCTGAAAACATCCGAGCCTGTTGTAAGCTGAGTAATTGGCGCGCAGAAATTCACCCCCCCATATTGAGCCATCCTCACCGAAACCGAGGCCGTCCAGTGCAATGCCCAGTACAGGGGCGGTATCGACTGGAATGCGGTGTTCGGCCAGCACGGCGGCCACATGGGCATGATGGTGTTGCACGGCCAGCAGAGGCAGACCGGAAGTGTCTGCCCATTGATGCCCGAGTTGGGTCGAGAAATAGTCCGGATGCATATCCACGGCGATAGCCTCAGGATTGAATCCGAACATCTGTGTATACAGGGCAAGGGCCTGCCGGTAATCGGCATGGCTTGCGGCATTTTCAAGATCGCCGAGGTGCTGCGAGATCGTCGCCTTTCCGTTGTCGAGCTGGCAGAAGGTGTTTTTCAGTTCACCGCCCATGGCCAGCATGCGCGGGGCATCTGCAAAGCTTTCATGCAACCGGATGGGGGCAGGGGCGTAACCGCGCGCGCGGCGCAACAGACGCGGCTTGCCACCCATGACGACAGCGATCGAATCGTCCAGTCGATTGACGATATCACGGTCGTGCAGCAGGAAGTAATCGGCGATATCTGACAGACGTTTGCGAGCATCGTCGTTATCAATGCATTGAGGCTCATCAGAGCGGTTGCCCGAGGTCATGACGATAGGGCCGTTCATTTGTTGCATGAGCAGGGTGTGCAGTGGGGAATAGGGAAGCATGAAGCCCAGTCGCGACTGTCCTGGTGCAATACTCCCGGACAGCTGTTCCCCATCCGGATTGCGGGCGAGAAGTACGATTGGCGCGACCGTGGAGGCCAACAATTGGGCCTCGGTTTTTTCGACTGCTGCATAACGGGCAATGGATTCAATGTCGGCAGCCATCAGTGCGAAGGCTTTGTCGTGGCGGTGCTTTCGGGCACGTAAACGGCTGACTGCTGCGTCATTGCAGGCATCGACCGCCAGATGCACGCCGCCAATACCCTTGATGGCAACAATATGCCCCTCTCGCAGCAAGCTCACCGTTCGAGAAATGATTTGAGCGGACGATATCAGTTCTAATCTGTTGCCTGATCTATCTTCCAGGCAAAGTTGCGGGCCGCATTCCGGGCAAGCATTGGTTTGGGCAT
>CAZIYQ010000270.1:0-3416 GCA_964543505.1 uncultured bacterium
GTTCGTTTCCAAACCAAAAGAGTCGGTCATGATGGTGACTTTTTTAATTTTTAAACTATTGGATCGGATCATGATCCCTGCACCGGTTTTGCGGTAGTCATCACTGGTCAATTCTGACTTTTTACCCAGCCCGAAGACAACGATCCTCTTTATATCGGCATTCCCGTACAGCATGAAGGACTCATCGGATTTCCCCTTAAATTTTTCAATAGTTGCAGCATCCGCCAAAGCTGTACGCAGACCTTTGTTGAGCCCGGCTGTTACATCCGCTAATTTTTGTCCCTGAAAGGCCCCAATTGCGAGCAATTCCGCTGTAACAGTAGCCAGAGTTTTGCTTGATCGTTTCAAATTTTTAACATTCGCCATGATGACTCCAATGATTTTATCAATTTTATCTTTTGTACATTCTGCCGTAAAATAGAAGGCAAAATTATCCTATATTATTTCCGTTAGTCAAGATGATACTTACGTATAAAAAATTACTCAATTTGGAGTTATCTCATGTATAAAACCCCTCTGCTGGACAAAGATGCCCTTGCCAAAAAAACCATTCTCGTCACAGGCGGCGGGACTGGCCTGGGCAAATCCATGGCGAAAGGTTTTCTCGAAGCCGGCGCTAATGTCGTAATCACCAGTCGTAAAAGCGAAGTCATTAACTCAACTGCCGATGAACTTGCAGGTTCGGGCAGTGGGGATATTCTGGCTGTCCCGGGTGATGTGCGAAACTACGCTGATATCGAGAAAGTACTGATGGCAGCTGTTGATAAATTCGGTGAAGTGAATGCGCTGGTAAATAATGCTGCCGGGAATTTCATCAGTCCCACCGAGCGGCTCACCCATAAGGCTTTTGATATTATCGTGGATATCGTTCTGAGAGGCAGTTATAACTGTACACTCGCACTGGGAAAATATTGGATAGAGCACAAATTACCCGGAACCGTACTCAGCATCGTCACAACCTACGCCAGTACCGGATCAGGATATGTGGTTCCTTCGGCCTGCGCCAAAGCGGGAGTCCTGGCTATGACCCGCTCCCTGGCTGTGGAATGGGCAAAGTACGGCATCCGTGCCAATGCTGTCGCCCCGGGTCCCTTCCCCACCAAGGGCGCATGGGAACGACTCTTTCCCAAAGAACTCGCCGATAAAATGGACCCAAAAAAGAGGATCCCCTTGAATCGCTTCGGGCATCACCAGGAGCTTGCCAATCTCGCTGCGTATCTGCTGTCCGATTATTCTGCTTTTATCAATGGAGAAGTGATCACCATCGATGGCGGTGAATGGCTGAAAGGTGCGGGTGAGTTCAATTGGCTGGATATGGTCCCCGGTGAAATGTGGGATCAGATTGAAAAGACCATCCGCAAAAAATCAAAATCAAAACCTGCAGAATAAAATAAGGAGACCTGCCTGTGAAAATTAAATTCATCTTACCCGTCTTGTTTTTCATTTTTGTAATGAGCCAGGATCGCTCCTATCTCTATACCAACGGGGGCCCCGATGATACGGGAGGATATGTGATCGCTGCCAACGATACACTGAATTTTTCGATGAGTTTGAGGCTTAGCACTTATGCCTTTTCCGGAATAGAATATTTCGGCTTTTATGTCGACCTCTTGTCGGAATCCGGGAACCTCACTGTTACCCTTTATTCCGGCAGCGCGACGATGCCGGGCACACCCCTAGCAACTTCATCCTATTCTTTCGCGCGCGACGATAACCCTGATCGAACAATGATGGTGATCATTCATCCGGAGAATTGCCTTGAAATTGAGGCATCCACTTACTACTGGTTCTCTCTGCAGGCAGCCGACCCGGAGACTCAGGTCCTTTGGCAATACGCACAGAACAGCAACATGCCCTACTGCACCAGCAATGACAATGGTGATACCTGGAGTGACCTAAACATCGGCACCCCCGGCGCCGCCTATGTTTGGGGCAGCAGGCTGTATCAATCCTCTTTTGACGGAGACCTCAATCTCGATTACGCAATTGATGTGACTGATATCGTCATGCTGGTGGCCTTTATTCTGGGTCAGGAGGAATTCACTCCTGAACAAATGAATTTAGCCGATCTTTTTGACGACGGCAGTATCGATGTGCTGGATGTGGTGGCACAGGTGGACATCGTGCTTAACGGATTTCCTTTACACATGCCGGAATTCGCTCTTGAGAATTTGAATGATAACTCACCTACATTTGGCGAGTTGGTGGGACCGCCCAATTTTCAGGGTGATATCTCATGTTATTATTTCGGGCATGCCGGGTGAGGCATCTGCCAACACCGGTTCGGTGTATTAAATCAACTCTATCTGACACTGCAGTCTGAAGGAATCGATGATATTCATTTCATGGGCATCAACGGACCCATGTATATCAACGACAATTATCAAAATATGATCAACGGGCGCATCCTGCCCTGGGTCCAGGATACCGAAGAATCCAACATCTGGTACGACTGGGATGTTACCCTGCGGGATCTTTATATTCTTGACCGCAATGGGAATTTTGTCACTAAAATCAATCTGACCACCTATAATCCGGATCCCAGCACGCCCTGCACAACAAATTATGATGCGCTGTATGATCTGCTTATTTCCATCCGTGAAAGATGAATTGATATGAGAAAATGCGGCAAATAATATTCGAGCGATTGGGCGAGAATGACAGAGGATCGAACCACTTGTCGGTCAGTATAATATTTTCCAATATTTTCGACCCCAAATGGGTTGTTCAGTGGAAATTTTCCGCTCTATATTTCTGCCCACGAATTTAGGAGGATTAGTCCTAATTGGTAAGGCAGCGGTCTTGAAAACCGCCGGGTTCACACCCATGGGGGTTCGAGTCCCTCATCCTCCGCATGACGATGAGTCTTTACCCGTCGTAACACCAAAGGTGTGGACGGGCCTCATCCTCCGCAACTGGAGAGTTCGCATAATGGTATTGCAGCGGATTGCTAATCCGCCGGGCCGTATTTGGCCTGTGGAGGTTCGAGTCCTCTACTCTCCGCGGAAAAGACCCGGCAGTTGCCGGGTCTTTTTGTTAAAAATGAAAAATTAAACTAAAGAGGGAGAGTTTTCCCCCGCACTGCATGAAGAGGCAAACTCCCTGTCCGGCGCAGCATTACAGCGGCGGTATATTTCTCACTTTCATGATGATAAACCCCTCGGGGTTTCTGATTACTTGTCGTCATTGCGTTTTTCGCTGATTTTGCTGGTAAAAATTCAGATTAGGAATTGGTATTAACAGCAAGGACCTGTACCCAAAATTGATTATTGGGGTCTCTAATCTTCTCCAGTTGACTTGAGGGTTGAAGTTTTGGTATCATCAGAATTGAGTATAAGTTGTATCGTAACTTAACCTATTGTAATTACAGTATAATACGTTAATTTGGGAGTTATTTTATGGGACTACAATTAATC
>CAZIYQ010000271.1:0-3415 GCA_964543505.1 uncultured bacterium
TTAAATATCGGGACGGATAATTTGAGTTTGTCAAAAGCAGTAGCCCCGGAACTTGTCTTCAGGAAATATCGCAGCGCAGTGATAATACCAATGGCTCCCAACAAAGTGATCCACCAATAATTTATAAACATATGGCTGATACCAATCAAAATTCGAGTCGGAACAGGAAGCGTGACGCCGGCAGTCAGAAACATTTTTGAAAATTTCGGAATGATGAAAACGATGGCGCCTGTAAAAGCAAGACTGAGCACAACCAAAACGATGATTGGATAACGAAGGGCTGATTTAATATTTTTTGTCACCTGAATATCATGACGGATAAACACACGCAAATTATCCAGGATTCCTTCGAGTACACCAGTGGCTTCACCAATTTTAACCATGTTGACATAGAGTGTATTGAAAACATTTGGGTGTCCAGCCAGTGCAGCTGAAAACGATTGGCCGCTTCTGACTCTCTGAATGATGTCCCGCAGAATAGCTTGCAATTTATCAGTCTCAGCCTGTTCTTCGATGGACTCAAGACATTCAATCAGGGGTACACCTGCTTTGAGCATGACAACAATTTGGGATGTCAGATTTTCAAGTTGTTGGGGTTTGACCACTTTGCGAAATCGCGGGAATATCTGTAGATTGATCGGTGCAGATTTCTCCTTCAACGAAAGCAATGTGTTATTTTCTGATTCCATCATTTCATAAACTTCAAATTTGGAATCAGCTTCAACAGTTGTTTCCTGGATCAAGCCCTCATTAGTCACAATTTTACAGCTATACTGGGTCATGATGGAATCCTCCCAAAGTGCCAGGATAAAAAAATTGATGTCTTAGAATGTTCGAATTGTCAGTCATCCGGGTGTCCTTGCAATCCATATATTTTCATTTTCCGATATAAAGCAGTGCGGGAGATGCCAAGTTCTCCGGCGATTCTGCTGATGTTTTTATCACCCAAATTCAGCGCATGTTCGATGGCCATTTGCTCAAGAACAGTCAGAGGTAAAATAGCATCTCCAAATACTGCGGGATTTCCTGTGTGATCTGTAGGTTCTGATTTATCTCGTTGGTAGACGGCCTCCAGCAAAATAGATTTTTCTAATTGTGGTCCTTTGGAATAAAAAATAATACGTGTCAAAAGATTCCCAAGCTCTCTAACATTACCTCTGAGGGGAAGATCCTGAATTTCCTCGATTAGGTCAGCCGATATCGATTGCATTTTAAGGACAGAATCTTTCAGATAATTCCCGAGAAGAGATAAAGTAAGCAAGGGGATATCTTCACGGCGTTGGTTTAGGGGGAGCAGTCTGATGGGGATTACATTCAGCCTGTGATACAAATCCTCCCTGAATTTACCATCGGCGATTAATTCTTCAAGTCTCATATTGGTTGCTGCGATTACCCGAATATCGACAGTTTTTGTTGTAGTGCTGCCGAGTCTTTGGACCCTATGGTCTTCCAAAACCCGCAATAATTTAGCCTGGAGATCGAGCGCCATATCCCCGATTTCATCCAGAAAAATAGTACTTTTATCGGCCAGTTCAAACATGCCGGGTTTGGCGCTGTTAGCCCCTGTAAAAGCACCTTTTTCATATCCAAAGAGCTCACTTTCGAGCAGGTGCTCCGGGATGGCTGCACAGTTCAGCGACACAAAGGTATTCCCACTTCGTGAGCTTAGATCATGAACCGACCTTGCGACCAATTCCTTGCCGGTTCCACTTTCCCCAAGGATCATAACCGTAAAATCAGTGGTTGCTACTCGCGCGACCTGGTGATAAATATCCAGTATGTGTAGTGAGTTACCAATAAATCGGCCAAAACCGTTTGGATTCAAATGAACCCGTAATTCTCCCGGCAGGGATTTTATTAAATTGAAATACTCCACTAATCGTGTATTAATTTCCGGCAGAGCGGTCAGAAAATCCTTGCGCTGAGTAAGGGAGAAGAGAGCCTCATTTTTACCGCAGAGTTCGCTCCCGATCACATTTCCATCGAAAAATATATTTATGGGTAACTGTTTGTGCTGGCGTCTCAAGCGTCGGGAAAAGCCCTGATAATGATCCTGTAGCAGCGACCAATCCAAAAAAATTGCAGAATACGGTTCAATGGTTGCATAGGATAACGCGGATGTAAGATTTTTTGTAACAGTCAAATCTGCGCAATTCTGCCGCAGACGGGCTTTTAATTTCTTAAGAAATTCCGGATCTGCTTTTGCGAGTTCTTTTGATATTCCCAGTAGGTAGCGCATTTACTCCAGCGTGACCCTCATCATTTCTTCAATAGAAGTTTTACCAGATAAGACCAGCTCCAGACTCGAATCCCGCAGCGTCTTCATTCCTTTGGCGATGGCAGTCTGATTGATCTCCCGCGCGGTTGCATTTTTTGTAACCATGACCGCGATTTCTTCATCCGGAACAAGTAATTCGTAAACTCCTAATCTGCCAACGTAACCTGAATTTTTACAGTGCATGCAACCATGTGCTTCGTAAATATTCGCTGCTTGTTCAGCTGTGATTCTCAAACTCTTGATAAGTTCCGGGGAAGACGTGATCCTCTCTTTGCAATTGGGGCATAACAGACGGATCAGGCGCTGGGCAAGAATTGCTCTGACAGTCGAACTGACAAGATATGCATCCATACCCATGTTCTGTAAACGAGTGAAGCATGATGCAGCGTCGTTAGTGTGGATAGTACTAAAAACAAGGTGGCCGGTCAGGGCAGCTCTGGTGGCAAGCTCTGCAGTTTCAAGGTCACGTATTTCACCAACCATGATGATATCAGGGTCCTGTCGCAGCATCGATCTTAAGGCTGCTGAGAAGGTCATTCCAGCTTTGGTATTAACCTGTGCCTGAGTGATATTGTCCAGCCGGTATTCTATAGGGTCCTCTATCGTCATGATGTTGACTTCAACCGTATTAACAACCCCTAATGTAGAATATAATGTCGTCGTTTTACCAGAACCTGTTGGCCCTGATACGATGATCAGTCCGTTGGGGGAGTGAATAGATTTATCCCAGGTCAGGAATGTCTCTCTGCCGAACCCCATTTTCTCGAGTGATATCCGGGATTTCTTCTGGTCCAGAATCCTCATAACCACCTTCTCTCCGAGGGGTGTCGGGAAAGTAGAAGAACGGATATCCACATCAGAACGTTGCTCTTGAAAATGGAAACGGCCATCCTGAGGTTTGCGTGATTCAGCGATGTCCATATTTGATAAAATCTTAAAACGGGAGACTAATGGCGCAAAAGCAGACCGCGGGAAAGTATAATATTGCTGTAAGACACCATCCACACGGTAACGAACACGAACATCTTTTTCACGAGGATCGAGGTGAATATCACTAGCTCCGATTTTGACCGCTTCCAAAATGAGCATATTCGCAGATTCGATGATTTCTGTATCTTCGGCAATTTCTTTTGAAAC
>CAZIYQ010000272.1:0-3383 GCA_964543505.1 uncultured bacterium
TATCATCAATTGCCGACTCTGATACCGCTACTATTCAGCATTGTCATTGTAAGTTTGATTCTCTGGTTTTTCAACAGCAGATTATTGCATGGTAAAAAACCAATAGGCGCTGAGGCTCAACTTCCCCGTCAGTTGGTAATGATCCTGCTATCCTGATCATTGTCCATTCCATCCCAATGTCGGAAGTAACTCGTCGCAATGTGTTAAGCTTATTGGGAGTTGTTCTCACAGCGCTGATCGCCTTATCCTCCTCCACTTTTGTTGCGAATATGATGTCAATCGGGAGCAGGTGGAGTCGCTTTTGAAAGGGGCAGGGTCTGCCGTGAATTTGCAGGATGCCTTTGTACAAGTGTTGGAATTAGGAGATTATTCCGTCAGCTATCGTATCGCTGGATTTCTAACGGATGTGAAACATCTCATTACCGCAAAATCGGACCTGAAAAAGAGAGTGTTGGATACTTTGCATGCAGCCGGTGTGGAAATCGTCTCTCCCAGCTTTATGAACCAGCGCCAAATCCAATCAGGGCGAAAATTTATTCCCACTGTAAGGGTAGAGGAGGAGAAAACAAATTTGGCTGATGACGTTCCTGATGACATCATTTTTGACAAAGCCGAGACCGCCGAGGGCAGGGAAAAGTTGAAAGAGGAACAAAGCGATATTCAGCTGAAGCAGGATGAGCTGGAAATTCTAATAAAGTCTGCATCTGAACAGGAAAAGCCCAAACTTGAAAGAGAGATAGCGAATCTTAATAAACAAGCTGAAAAGCTCTCTGCCAGATTTGAAGAATCCAACAAGATTACCGATGCTGACAAGGATTGAAAGACAGGGGGAAGATACCTCCTGTCTAAATTATTCCCCGATGTGCAGTATGATATTCACGATAAGAATGATGTCCTGAATATTGACGGTTCCATCGCTATTCGCATCGGCGGCATACAGCATTTCATCCGTTGGTTCAACGATTTCCAGAATAATATTGATGATCTGAATGATGTCAATAACATTGATAATTCCGTCCTGATTGACATCGCCGGGGACAATCCAGTAATAGCCTCCTAAAGTAAAATCCCAAATTCCCCGACCGTAAGTGCCAAATCTAGCGGTAGCGATCTGCGGAATGTAATCCACTGACCAGTAGGTTTGGTCGGGTGCTGCAAGGCCGGCTAAATCGTACCACAAATCTTCCTCAGGAACATAAGCGTAGGGTCCAACTTCGGTGGCGGCTAAGAGAATACTTTCATCTTCAGTAGCCGCCAGCTCGAACACCAGCGTATTGGGAAGTCCGTTGGTAATGGGAGTAAACGAGGCACCATTATCGTCACTCACATAAACCGGTGGATTCGAATATCCGCTGCCGGCGATATAGACCCGGCCCAATTCTGTCGCCGATGGGTGAATAGCCGAACCATAAAAATAATGTGAACCCGGTCCCGTAAAGCCACTGGACAACTGCCATTCGCCGCCGTAATCCTGACTCGTATAGAATTGGCCATCCGTCGTGAGAACATACCAGTAGGCTTCATCAATGGGAGAGATGGCCATGGCAGAGACCGTCCCGGCAAAATTGAAGTCTTGCTGCTGATAGTTAATATGTCCGCCGGATGCCTCCAGCCGGATGATGTGATTTCCACCATTTCCACCTCCGGCAAGATAACTGACTTCAGGATCAAAAGGATCCGCCATCACGGGCGGCAGCCAGAGATAATTGGAACCCACAAAATCCCAGGTCAGTCCGTTGGATCCTGATGTTGCATTGGGATAGTAGAGCACAAAGCCCGGATAATCACACCAGATACTCGCCCCGCCATTGCCGGATACAAGATGACCATAATCTCCGCTGATCACCTGTTCAAAATCAAGAATTCCTCCCTGGTCGTTTTGATTGCGCTGATAGCCCTGATCCTGAGCTCCGGCATAGACATGATAGGGCTCGAAGCGCGTGGTATAAGTTGAATAATATTGACTAACACCGAGTCCGTTCAAAGAGAGATTGTTCACCGAATCCATATAATCAAAGGACTCGTAAAGTCCCCCATCGGTGCCCACATAACCGACCTCATCGCCTGCCGGGTTAATAAAAAACCTAACATCCGGGATGTCAGCATGCAGTCGATTGGATTCCTGTCCATAGTAATCCCACCAATTATTTACAATTTGCCAGCTCACACCGTAGTCACTGCTTTTGTGGAGCTCGACACCGGCTATGTACACATATTGCGGATTGATATTAGAACAGCCGAAACTGTTATTCATAAATGTCCCTGTTGGAACTGTACTCTGCAACTGCCAGGAATGACCGCCATTGGGCGAGTAGAAAATATCGTCTGCAACACGGGCATACAGGAAAGGTGCAGTGCCATTCATGCCGCCAATGAGCAGATCATCACCGGTACTCGCAGTGGGGAGCGTGCCGATGGGAGTCAGGCTGTCATCAGTTCCGAGCAGGTAAACTTCATCATCATTCTGTAAATAAACATTTCCCTCGCCGTAGCGTGGCGTCCAGATATCAAAGCTCCCCGTCATCGTCTCCGTCAAGGTCGATACGGTTTGAAAACTCTCCCCCTGATCCAAAGATTTTCGCAGCACCGTGATCTGTTGCCAGGCATCATAATCCCATTCCACAGATAGCAGATAAATTGTATGGGGCTCATCATTTTTTACGATGGTGCGTTTCGTCCAGCCCCAGTTCTGCAAATTCTCGAGACCGCCCGCTTCCTGAATAACAAATCCCTCATCGTCGCTGTAATAGAAATGCTGGCCACTGGTTGCGATGAGAAGTCGGTTCCCCGATAGCGTCGGAATAAACCGCAGCATTGTGATGCCCTTTATCTGAAAATAATCTGTGAGAGATTCCCAGTTTTCGCCATCGAGAGTGCCGCGCCAGATATTCCCTCCAGATGAGGCACAATAGAGCAGATCATTGTCGAAGTCCGCCTGGGCAGTTAGGATGCGCCCCGACAGATTGTTGCTGCCCCGTTCATACCACTCACCTTCGATCTCCCTGTTGCTGAATCGAACGGTTGTCGGAGCTTCCTGCTCAAAGGTATCGTCATTTTTCAAAGCCTGCCGGAGAATCGATTTTGCCTGCCATTTCTCCTGCCGGGTCGCCGCATCGATTTGATGCCAATCATCCCCGGGTGCTGTTTTGTGCATCTGTTCGATATACTCTTTGCGATGACGCTTGAATTCTTTGCGGTCCTGTTTTTGTTGAATAATTTCAGTCGGGGCCGGGTGAAGTTCAGGTTTTTTGAATATGTGGAATGCCCAGAATCCGCCTGTTAACATTCCAGCGATGATCCCAAGGGCTAATATTTTGTTTTTCATCTTTTTCTTTTGGTTTAAATGTGGTTGATCCTTCGAGCCCGGATCTGTGAGCTTTCCC
>CAZIYQ010000273.1:0-3383 GCA_964543505.1 uncultured bacterium
ATTTTCTCCTGGGTCTCAACTTGCTCTGTAACATCCTCAAAAACAAATATCACCCGGTGACCCCTAAGGGAATTAAAACGGGAAACACTAATGCGTGTGCGGCGTCGGATGGCTTTGCCATCCATAATAAGTGTCATCTCGGAATCTATGCCATGCCGAGTTTTTCCATCCTGAAATGTCGCCAAAAAAGCGTTCCGGATAGCACAGTTCGCACAATCCGGACCAAAGCCGCAGCCTTCCGGGACATCCAGATGATGGATGCAGGACAATACATTTCCCGGTCTGGAACCGGTTATTTCCTCTGCTGTCCGATTCATGAAGTCTTGGGCTGCCGGATTCGAAATAAGGATTTTATAATTTTCATCCAATACCATAATCGGCAGCGGATTTGATTCTAATATAGAGCTCAATTCTTCCTCGGCCTGGATGGCCTGTAACTCAGCTCCTGCCCTTACGGCGAAGATACTGATAATATTTATCAGGTGACCGGGGTCAGAGAGTACCTGAGTGCCAATGACCCCCATGTGGCCGGCTGTGATACCCTTGGAATCTAGTATTGGCACTGCGAGATAACTTTTAGCCCTAATATCGTTCAGCCAGAGATCCTTTGGAAATTTTTTCTGCACATCATCCTCAATCACAACGATGTCGCCGCCAATAACCAGTTTACAGGGTGTGTCCTTTACATCCCATTCTATGTTCTCTACGATACGATCCTCAATCCACATGGCAACGCTCTTGACTGTCCCCGGTTTTGCGTAGTATGTCCGTGTGATAAAGGCAACTTCCATGTGCATCACCTGAGCCATACAGCGGGCCAGGTTCTTGAAAAAATCCACACCCGTAACAGATGCGGTACCCTGGCTGATGAGCCTAAGTTGTTCATGGCTTTCCTTTCGTGCGGTTATGTCACGCAGAATACTCTGTACGCCTTTTTGGCCATGATAAACAAAAGGCACTCCCTTGATTTCAACGTCAATGATACTCCCGTCCAAACGAACAATACGCTCCACGATCAAGGGAGCTTTTTCCTCCCGTAGAATGGAAGTGAACCAGTCTTGCATGATAGTCCTGTCCTCCGGGTGTATCTGATCAAGAATAGACCTGCCAAGGAGTTCTTCAGGGGTAGCTGCCCCAAACAGTTGGACTGCCATTCCATTGACATAAACCAGTTTATTGTCAATATGAATAACCATGGCGTCAGGCAGGAATTCTACCAGTTCATGAAAACGTTCTTCACTTTCCAAAAGATCCTGTGCTTTGTGAAGTCGTTCGATGACGGAAGCCAGGTTATCTGCGAGGACCTGGCATAAATTGATTTCATCGGTTGCAAAAGTATGAACCTGGTCATAGTAGATCATGAATTTACCCAGTAGTTCAGCTTCCCCTACAAGAGGAATAAAAGCGCAGGCCTGAATTCCTTCTTTCAGGATGCAGCTGTGTAATTCAGGAGTCAGATCAGCTTTTGAAATATCTGCGAGGCAAATGGGCTCGGCTTTCAAATTCGTCAATTCCCAAGGGAAGTGACCTTCAGTGGCCTCACGGTATTTCTTTGACAAACCCTTCCAGGCTTTAAAGCGAACGACTCCCTTCGCATCTGCCAGCAGTATTGAACCGCGATCAGCCTTAATGACTTTGCGAACACTCTTAAGGGCGATTTTATAGACCTCCTTTAAGGAATCCGCACGATTGAGCTGTTCAACCATTTTCTGTAATTTTTGAGTTCGGTCGAAATTAGCATTAAGGGCTGCTTCTGCCTGTTTTTTTTCGGTCACGTCCAATAACTGGATTTGGACGGCGGGCTGATTATGATGCGTTAAGAGAACATTATGGATTTCTACAAATTTTATCGTATTATCCTTTGCATGCAGGGGTAAGGTATAGGGCGGAACTTCGGTGCCGGCAAATCGCTTCTTTGTATTTTCCTTAATCAGCTTCGCATTCTCTTTGGAGAACAATTTCGAAAAATCAAATTCTGGTGCCTGGACCTCTTGCAACTTATAACCTGTTATTTCACTGAATCTTTTGTTACAAAACGGGTAGCCTTGTTTTTTTAAGTGAAGTGCCATGCCAAGAACCGAATTGTCGATTAGATTCGCTAATTCTAATTGAGATTGTTCGAGGGCGCTGGTTAGCTTTTTACGCTCAGTGATATTTTCAACAACTACAAGAATTTGTGATACCTCACCGTTATCGTTGTAAAGTGGTACCGTTTTGTATAATTGGGACTGACCGCTTATGAATAATTCAAACGATTGCTCCTGGCCGCCAAAGGTCTTTTTATAGGAGGACTTGACTTTTGCCAGAACTTCCTGTCCATAATTACTAAAAACTTTCTCGACGGTGAGCCCTGTAAATTGTTCAGGATCGAGTTTTCGTTTTTTAAATTCCATCCCGGCACTGTAGCTTATCGTAAAATCTTTGTCAATGATGGACAAATAAGAATCTGGATAATTTTCAGCGATTGTGCGCAGAAGTTTTTCTCTCTCCAATAAGGCAGCCTGATCGTTTTTACGTTCCCGGATATCTATGAGAGTAGCAACAAAAAATTCCGGCCGGTCCAGATCATCTTTGAGAAGAGTGCAGCTCAACTCGACAGGTATGATATGACCACTCTTTGAGATCAGCGAGGTCTCACCCTGCCATTGCCCCTGATCAAGCAGGGTTGGAATGATCTCTTCCCGCAAAGTTGCAGCACCTGCTTCGGAGGCGAATTGGAACATGGACTGACCGAGGACCTCCTGCTCACAAAAGCCGCTAAATTCGTAATAACTCTTATTTATATAACGAATTGTACCGTCGATGCTGGTCAAGACCACATATTGGGGCGATGTTTCGATGATCTGTTTGAATTTTTGGATTTCTTTTTCAGCCAAACGCCTTTTGTCCAGTTCCTGCTTCAGCAATTTATTGGTGCTCACCGGTTCAGCCGTTCGACCCCTGACAAGTGTTTCAAGCAGGGTTCGGTTCTCCTTGTATTCTGTAAAGGTTTCCATTTTTTGGGTGATGTCTGTGAGGAAGAGGGAAACACCGATAATATTACCCTGCTCATCCAACACCGGGTTGTAAACATCTTCATAATAAAAACGGTTTGGGGGTTCTCCGTATTCTTCGACGACTGTGAAGGATTCCCCACTCAAGGCCAGGTCAAAATGGCGCTTGGCTTTCTCCATGTCATCAGGATTCTTGATGATCTCCAGCATGTTCATGCCAATCTCAATTTCAACGCCCCAGATCTGCTGCATGGTCTTGCTGTGGTTGGAATTGAAGGTCATGTAGCAATAATTCAGATCCAGTGCAAAAATGATATAATCTGTTGGACTTTCAATGACAGAAGCCAACAAAGCAGCGTTGTTGGGGAAGTTCGAGGGCGAATGTGGGGG
>CAZIYQ010000274.1:0-3350 GCA_964543505.1 uncultured bacterium
CGCATGTTGCTGATATTGACAGCTGTACTTTTGGCAGGATGGACACCGTGCTGGATGGCGTAGTTTTCAGCCGGCAGGCCAAAGGCATCAAACCCCTGGGGCTGAAAAACATTATACCCCCGCATCTTCATGAAGCGAGCATAGGAGTCAGCGGGCCCGTACTGATACCAGTGGCCGATATGGAAACGGCTGCCGGAGGGATAACCGAACATATTCAGACAATAAAATTTTCTGTCGGTCTTCTCCATATCCACCAGGTGATCACAACGATCCTCCCATAATTTCTGCCACTTGGATTCAATAGTTTTAAATGGATAATTGCTCATGTGATTGTGTTATTCATGTTTGATTGTTTTGACATGTGGATGTAATTGTGACATCCTATTGAGGTTATCAGACTCTGTTCGTCTGTTAATTGGAAAATCGATTTCGTAAATTATTTAATCTGAACTCAAATGTACGGCCATGTTAATACCAATCTTCCATCCAATTGGTTCAGGTAAGATGGAAATTATGTTGTCGGGGTGAGAGGATTTGAACCTCCGACCTCATCGTCCCGAACGATGCGCGCTAACCGGGCTGCGCTACACCCCGTAAAAGGTATCATTAAGAATATTAGACCACGGGACAGCAGGAAACGTATCGGGAATTATCCTGCTGAAAACCAAGGTGCAATTTTATAACAATTTTAACGGTCATTAAAACTCTTGTCTTTTGAAAATAAAGAAATTTATCCATTGCTTCCGGCCGTAATCCCCTCCTCAAAATTCGACGATACGTTCGTAAACATTTTTAAAGTCCGCAAATACGGTGAGTATTTGTAACTTGCCGGCAATATTACCACAATATTTTGGAAGATTAAAGGAAACGAGAAAGGATGCAATCCTATGAAGTTCAAGATTTTCATCCTGCTAATAGCCGGACTCATTGAATTCGCATTGGGGGGAAACAACAAAATGACACTGAACAAACTCACTGCAGAAGAAAAGGCCGTCATCATCGACAAAGGGACGGAGGCAGCCTATTCCGGGAAATATTATGATGTTCACGGTGAAGGGGTCTATACCTGCAAACAATGCGGTGCTGAACTGTACCGCTCAACGGATAAATTCGATTCTCACTGTGGTTGGCCAAGTTTCGATGATGCCATCCCGGCAGCCGTTCAGCAGATTCCCGATGCGGATGGCCAAAGGACTGAGATTCTCTGCGCGAATTGTGGCGGCCACTTGGGACATGTTTTCACGGGAGAACATCTCACTCCCCGGGATACACGCTTTTGTGTAAATTCGATTTCTCTCAATTTTGAACCTGCAATACCAGAACCCCATCTGGAAAAGGCCATTTTTGCATCGGGCTGTTTCTGGGGTACTGAATACTATCTACAACAGGCAGAAGGGGTTATCTCAACAACAGCCGGCTTTACAGGAGGTCATCAGGAAAATCCTACCTACAAAGAGGTCTGCAGCGGTACCACCGGTCATATTGAAGCCGTGGAGGTCGTATTTGACCCTAATGTTATCTCCTATGAGACCCTTGCAAAACTTTATTTCGAAACCCATGACCCGACCCAAAATGATGGACAGGGTCCTGATATTGGCAAACAGTATCTGCCCCGTATCTTCTACTTTGATGATGAGCAAAAACATATTGCTGAAAATTTGGTCTCACAGCTGGAAGCTAAAGGCTACAAAGTTGCTACAAAATTAAAACCTGCCGCTACTTTCTGGGAAGCCGAAGATTACCATCAGGATTATTATAAAATCAAGGGAACGACTCCCTATTGTCATATTTACCGAAAACTCTTTGATGAATAAATTGGTCAGTCCGAAATCTGATCCTGATTGAAATTCACCCAACACATAACGGTTCAACTTCTTCCCCCAAGGGCAATTGTATTGAACCATTACTTTAATTTATATTCTTATACTATACTATTGTGTTTGATGACATCATCGACTTATAAGTAGTGTGTCTTTTTTTCATACCTCATCTACGGCTTTTCTGCTATCTTTTCTACATGAATTCAGACAGTTTCAAAGCCTTGGTAATCGCCTGTAGTCATTCCTAAATTAGACCGCAATGAGATGGAATAAAATCATACGTAATCCTTTAATACACAAACTCGGGCGAATTTGGCTGTGGTTGACCTTACTTGTGATCCTATTATTGACGGGAGGATACCTTTTTCTCAATTCCTCCACAATGCTGCTGTATCGTATCCACCACCGGGGTAAGCTCACCGTCGCAATCCGCAACGCACCCACCATTTACTATGAAGGCCGTGAAGGCTTGCAGGGTTTTGAGTATGAACTCGTCCATGATTTTGCTGATTATCTGGGAGTTGAGTTAGAGCTGAAAGTCACAAACGGGGTGACTGAATTTTTGAAAACCATGCAAAACGAAGAATGCGATCTGGGCAGCGGCGCTATTACACGGACATCCGAACGGGAAAAAGAATATCACTTTGGTCCCGATTATTACACCGTTCAGCAAGTCGTAGTCTATAAAAGAAACACGAGCAGACCCCAGAATATTGCAGGTCTGATAAAGGGCAGTCTTGAAGTGGTGGCCAACAGTAGCTATGAAGAGATGCTGAAAAACTTACAAAAGTCCTATCCCGATCTGATTTGGAGGCGGACAGAGAATATCTCAACGGATCAATTAATGTATAAAGTTTGGAAAGAAGATATTGATTACACTATTGCTGACGATAATATTGCAGCCCTGAATCGTCGTTATTTTCCAGAATTACAAATTGGCTTCGCTCTTTCCGGTAAGCAGTCACTTGCCTGGGTATTGAAAAATCCCAAACTCTATACCATAATCGATAAATGGCTAAATGAATATAAAAAAAGCGGTGAGCTACGTGAGCTACAGATAAAATATTACAGTTTTGTCGATATCTTTGATTATGTGGACATCCGCAAATTCCATGACAGGATCGACTCCCGCCTCTCATTATACAAAGATTATTTCATCAATGCAGGTGAAGAATATGACATCCCATGGACCCTATTGGCTGCCCAAGCCTACCAGGAATCACACTGGCGCCGCCGGGCCAAGAGTCCCACGGGAGTGCGGGGCATCATGATGCTGACTCTCAATACTGCCAAAAATGTGGGTGTCACCAGCAGGCTGGACCCCGAGCAAAGTATCATGGGTGGCGCAAAATATCTTTCAAGGCTGCTGCAAATGATCCCATCTGATATTCCTGAAAGCGATCGTCTCCCCTATGCCTTGGCTTCCTATAATATTGGCATCGGACATATGCAGGATGCCCGGCAGCTCTCAGTACTACTGGGTTATGATCCAAACAGTTGGGAGGATATTGGGAAAGTACTTCCTTATCT
>CAZIYQ010000275.1:0-3320 GCA_964543505.1 uncultured bacterium
TGATATCCGTAAGATTTCTTGTCAATTTTGTACATGAAAACTCCTTATTATTTGTCTAATTACTGATTCCGTTGATTTGCACGCGATACCAGACATACTGGTAACGTGATTAACACATAAAATATAAGTATAACAAAATGATGAATAGAATTTTTAGGATGAGCTTATGGCGAACACTCTTGAACCGAGAATAAAACTGATGGTGCCATTTTTTGATGGGACCAACAGCTTTTAACGCTCAAACTTACAAAGAATTACCAGATGCATAATAAATAAAACTGCATCCTGTCAAAATAATTTATACCAGCTGAAGACGCTGAAAGTAGTTTTTTTGTGACTTCAAAATGGCAAATGCAGCTAATCATATCAATAGAAAATCAGCTCTGCAACTTTTTGACGAGGTCGCCCATGACCTTTTGGAAGGAGGGCTGGAACCAGATTTCAACCATTTTAGCAACATCGGTGGATTGATATTTCCGGAACCGTTCGATGACATTTTCACGAAGCTGCAATTTGGTCGTGGTCTGCTGAAAGGCCGGTAGTTTAAGCCAATCCTGCATTCGCATCAAAGCAAGATCCGTGATTTCTGCGGAATCACAGAGTTCATCCACCAGACCAATTTCCAAGGCTTCTTTCGGGGAGACCAGGCTGCCAGTAATGGCCATCCGTTCAGCTTTTCGGTTACCCAGTAAATATTGATAGACCTGACCGATGCTATTTGGCAGGATCAACCCTACTGCCACCTCGTTCAGGCCGACGGAATACTCTCCCTTTGCCATGATCCGGTAATCGGTCATAATTGCAAGCACAGTGCCTCCGGCAGGAGAATGGCCGGTGATAGCCGTAAATATCAGTTTTGGGTAGGTAAATAAACGGTGCAACAGATCGGTGAAGTCCTGCCAGAATTGTGTCATGTAAGCTTGGTCTCTTGGGTAAAGGTCTAAAACATCCAGCCCGCCTGAAAAAACACCGGGCAATCCAGCAAGGATCACACCGCGGACGGAATCGTCTTTTATGAAATTGTCAAGGCATGCTGAAAGCTGAAGTACCATCTCATGATTGATAGCATTCACTTTTGGCCGATTTAATTGTACGATGGCAATGTCTGCATTTTGGGTGATCTTAAGCATACTTTATCCTTTAATTATCAAGTTGAAATGTTGAACGATAAGTGGGATCCTGGCGATAAACATAGTCAAGAGCTTCGCAGAAATGCCAGACTGATGTCCCCGGGTTGTAAAGATCACAGCCTTTCTGCAGCTGCAGGTGACAGCCCGGATTTGCCGTGACAATGGCTTTCACCTCTCCCGTCCTCAGGATATCCGCCATTTTCATTTTTAAGATTTGCGACGAAGCCCTGGGCTGACTCAACGTGTAGGCTCCGGCAGCCCCGCAGCAGAGATGGCTTTCGGGATACTCCACCAGTAGAAATCCAAACTTAGTTAACAGATCAACAGGAATTTGTCTGATTCCCTGGGCATGTTCTAAATGACAGGGAGCGTCAAACAGTATGCGCCAGCCGTGATCCAAATGTACAGGAAGCCGTAACTTTGCAGATGTGAGCACCTCACTGACATCTTTTGTTTTATTAACAAATTCAGGTTCAGGATACTGCTTCAGTTCTGCCCCGCAGCCCGCTGAATTATTGATGACAAGATCATAGCACTGGAAAGCTCTCATGTTCCGTGATTGGAGCTGCTTTATCCTGGAATATCCACCGGTGTGCTGATGCAGCGCTCCGCAGCAGGTCTGAGAGGCCGGAATATCGACAGCAAAGCCATTCCAGCGCAGAACGCGCAGCGTCGCCTGGTGCACATCAGCATAGAGATGATCCATGATGCATCCGGTAAAAAATGCAGTTTTTGCTTGTTGTTGACCAATCGCAGGATAATGAGATTCGTTATTTTGTAAAAAGGAACGCCATCCAATTCGGGGCAGCCCCAGGAATTTACCGCCAATTTTGTTCATCATTTTAACAGCGCCAATTTTCCGGGCAACAAAAGCTGTTTTGAAGAGAAGCGACATTGCTTTTCGATGGGTGACGAATTTTTGTCCAATTCTGCTCAATAGGGAAGGCGGCTTCTCGGCATACCTTTTTTCTCTGTATTGTTCAAGAAAACTGTGATAATCAACGCCGGAGGGGCAAGCCGTCTCACAGGCCCTGCAATCAAGACAGGTTTCCAAATGAACCTGGGGTACAAATGCTGCTCCCGAACCTACTTGTTCCATCAGCATCAGTCTGCCTCGTGGGCTTTCGGCTTCAAGACCCGTGGTCAGGTAAGTGGGACAGGTTGTGAGACAGAGTCCACAATGGATGCACGCATTCAGCACAATTTCGGATAGGTGAGGGTCAGTCTTCATACTCTGGGAATTCCTCTTGTGGATCAAATACGGATTTGAGCTTGTCCATTAGTGCCCTATTCGGTGCTGGGCCACAGTGGAATCTTCCATCTTTTAATACACCTGCATATCCATCCAGTTTCCTCACCAGGGCCAAGACCTCTTCGCCCAATTCCGTCATAACATTTCCGATGTCGATGATACCAAGTGGAACCACACTGACCGAATTGATCTTTTCCTGTTCAAGAATGGCGCTTACCTTTTCGACCATCACCGGGGGTAAGACCAATCGCACCCCGTCAGAAATAATTGGGCTTTTTCCCGTGTAATCAACTTTCAGATCAGAGGGAATGGCATCAATGCGGAAGGTCGCTTCAAGAATTCTACCGAGAGAACCTCTGGCACCGATGATCAACTTTGTCAGGTCATATCCGCTGACATTTTTCATTACATCAGCACCAGTTCGGACGATGCCGATTCCTGTTTTGAGAGTGGCGTTCAACAGAAGATTTCGTGCCATTCCATAGTGCCCTGCATAGGCGCCGATGAGATTGAAATCAAGGGCTTCCCTGATTGATGTCCCCGGACGCAGAGGTCCCAATGGTAGAAACTGATTGAAGGGCTGTAAGAACTTCTGTACATTCAGCAGGTCGGCATCTGCCTTTAAGCGCAGGGTCAAATTGTCCGGGGCATGCAGCAGGATTGAGTTCATTGATCAGACCTTTTCGGTAATGCATCAGGGAATATTTTGTGAGGATTTGCCATATTTTGGGGATCGAAAACTTCTTTCACACGCTTCATCAGATCGATCTCTGCAGGCGAATGCATCAGAGGCAGCTGGTTTTTCTTTTCCAGACCCACACCATGTTCTCCCGTTATGGTGCCCCCCATTTTCACACACGCCATCTGAATCTCAATGGAGGCCTGCAGTGCCGTCTCCACCTGTGACGGAATTGACGGATCATAGAGAACGTTGGGAT
>CAZIYQ010000276.1:0-3305 GCA_964543505.1 uncultured bacterium
ATCTTGATCACGTCGTACCCACAGCTGAAGCTGTGGGCTACCGATCTCTCTTTAACTCACCCCGTGCTTCAGCGCGGGGTTTTGCGCACCTCCGAGCCGGGCTTTAGACCAACACAACCCATCCCTTTATGTCATTTCGAACGCAGTGAGAAATCTTAAAACCCCAATTAGGATTTCTCCATCGCTACCCCTCACATTCGTTCGTGGCGGGTTTACCCGACAAGTTGTATTGTGGCGGGGGTGATTCAGACCAAGAAGAAAACCGGAGGGGTTGAATATGAATAAAAAACTACTACGTGTATCCAATGAATTCGAAAGATTATCATTCAAACACAATCTCCAAAATATGGGGAATTTTACTCAAGCAATAAAAAATAAAGTTCCGGTCGACATCCCCTATACATAGTAAATTTCCCAAAACGGATTATTAGTCATCGATTTCAATTACGGAGAGCTCTCATGCATCGTTTGTCACTTTGGTTTCTCATATTCATTACCCTCATCCTGGCACAATCCAAGAGTCCGGATACTCAAGGTACATCCCTGGGGACGGCCCTGGGTAGCAGGATGGATATCGGTCCCCAATATTTTCAGCAGGGGGTGAAGTATGAAATTCAGGCCCGTCTGGATACAAAATCAGACATCATCAGCGGTACCGAAAAGCTGATTTATCAGAATAACAGTCCTGACACCCTCGATTATGTTTATTTTCATCTGTATCAAGATGCTTTTCAGCCGGGCAGTCTGCATGATGAGCGCCAGTTCAGCGAGGGAGATTACAGTCTGAGAAAACTTCAGCCGGGCCAGAAGCCGGGAATTCGCATTGACGTCCTAAAGGATGGCACGGGGTATGATCTGGACTCAATGCGAAGTGATACGCGGTTGAAAGTCTCTTTGTCCCAACCCCTGCCGCCCGGAGAGAGCTGTGAGTTTGCAATTCAGTTTTCGACACGCATGGGTAACGTGAACCGGCGCATGCACAAGGGCTCGGATTATTATGTGGGCTCCCAGTGGTATCCCCGTATGGCAGTGTACGATCAACACCGGGGTTGGAATATCGATCCACACCTTGGCCATGAATTCTTCGGAGATTATGGAACTTTTGAATGGTCGCTCACGCTGCCAGCCAATTACATCGTTGAAGGAACCGGTTTTCTAACCAATCGCGAAGAGATGCTGCCTCACGACCTCATGGCAAAACTTGATATCCGCAATTTTAAGGACAAGCCCTTCAATTCACCGGCAAGCGTGGTGATCCCGCCCACGGACTCCACCAAAACCTGGTCCTTCCGAGCGGAAAATGTCCATGATATTGCCTGGATCGCCTCTCCGGATTTTAGAATCGGTACGGCGCATTGGGAAGATGTTACCGTCTATGCCATGGCGAGAGAGCAACACGCCGCCAAATGGCAGGATGCCGTGGAGATTGGAGCAGCCTTTATCGCTGATTATTCCCAGCGCTGGGGTCGCTATCGGTACCATAAAATGGTCGTATCGGATGTGGATGATGGGATGGAATATCCCATGCTCACTGCCGACAGCGGCTCCTCACCGGGTTATATCGGCCTGCTAGGGCATGAGATAGGTCACAACTGGTTCTTCGGCATGATCGGGTCAAATGAGACCTACCGGGCCTTCCTTGATGAAGGCTTCACAAATTTTATTACCTGCACAACCATGGATTCTATTTGGGGTGAAGGCAGCGCCACACCTTATGAGGGCTGGTATGCCAAGACCTTTTATCCCCGAAAATCCCGCAAATATATCCGCAATGATTGGCGTTATCTGCGCTTTACCCGCAGCGGCTTCGAAAATTTTCCCCTGAATACCCATTCCGATCAGTTTGAAGAGAACGCCAACTACCGTCTGGTCTATTCCAAAACGACCTCCATGCTCTATGCCCTGGAGGCGGCATTGGGCCATGATGTCTTCTTCCGGGGGATGCGGAAGTATTTCAGCAGGTATCTCTTTCAACATCCCTATCCCGAAGATTTTCAAAAGGTGATGGAGGAAGTCAGCGGGCGCAGGCTGGATTGGTTTTTTGAACAATGGCTGAACACAACGAGGCAGATCGATTATGCCGTCACAGGATTGAAAAATTTTCAGTCGGATGGGAAACAATTCGCCAAGGTAACACTCCATCGCTTTGGAGAGATGAGTCTGCCCCTGGATATTGCAATGGAATTGGCCGACGGTTCTCTGCAAATGATCCATGTCCCCAATCGTTTTGATCAGGTAAAGCCCTTGTCTCCGAATTGGCAGGTCACTGAACCATGGCTGGGATGGCAGCGCATTCATCCTGACTTTACCTTTAAGGTACCGGTGCAGACTAAGGCCAAACGTATTCTCATTGATCCCTCCGGAAGGCTCATGGACATCAACCGACTGAATAACAGCAGTGGTTTCCCGAAATTACATTGGCAGTTTGACAATCTGAAAGTCTATCACCCCACTTTGGATGCCTACGATATTTATCTGCGGCCAAGTGTACTTTATAACCTTGTGGATGGCCTGAAGCCCGGACTACACTGGTCTTCCGGATATCTAATCTCGCCAGAAATTCGTCAATATCATGTTACGGCTGAAGTTCATTATGCCGGGGGTCGGTCCGCTGCTGATTTTGCACTCTTCTTTGAAAGTCCCGTTAAATCCCTTGGTAAACTGACACATTTTTATCTGAAGCTCAAAGATCAGGATGGCCGGCGCTTGCTGGAAGGTGGTTTGACTGGAGTATTTCGGGATCGCTTGTATTTGAAACCGATGCAGGAAGCCGCAGTAAGCTATCGCGAGAGTGAAGTTACGGATGAGCGTTATATACCCAAAGGACAAACGTGGGATACGGGGATTATCCGCTCTCTGATTTTCCATTATGGCCGTGAGAATCGCAATTCCCTCGTCAGTATCGCTCTGTCCATCGATCTGGAAACGGCAGTATCGGGGGGTGAATTTCTTTACACTCAACAAAACTTCCAAACCATTGGACATTTTTTAGCAATGCCCTCTTTAAAGATCAGAGGTGTGGCCGCAAGACAGACCGGAAATGTCCCTGCACAATTCGGTCTCCGGCCCGGAGGTGCAAGATTTTTTGACATGGCAGAGCAAAACTGGCTCTATCGCGGTGCTGGAAGTCTGGGTACTTCAGACTGGCTGTACAGCAGGCTTCAGTCAGGTGGCGGCGGAAATTTAAGGGGTTTGGGGACCGAAATCGCCCCATTGAAATGGCTGGCCGGGATCAATCTCGAATATGAGCTTAGATCCGGCCTGTTCCTGTGGCAGCCGCTTGTAAGAAGCATTTCAAAACTTGG
>CAZIYQ010000277.1:0-3289 GCA_964543505.1 uncultured bacterium
AAATATCCCCTCCGGCCAGGACGATGAGAAACGGGACGTGAATATAAAAAAAATTCATGATGAAATATGCAGCCGTGAAGCCGTTGGCGACATTGCCGACGATGAGGAAATTATTGGTCAGTTCAGAGCCCATCCTGTCAAGTGTCATGTGCTGGGCTCCCAAACCGTAGCCCCACAGGATGACGGGCATTAGAACCGCCACCAGCACAAAACCGATATACGACCGTAAAACGGAAAAAATCTTGACGAACTCATTTTGAACCAGATTCAGCATCAGGTCCCGGTCCGGCTGGTTTGATTGAGGAAAAATGCTTCCATGCGGTTGCGTTGCGATAATGAGAAAATCTCGACCTGTTCTCTGCCGAGCTGGCGAACAAGATGAGGAATATTATCGTACTTAATCCGTATCTTCAGCAGGTTTGGGAGTTCCTGCACATCCAGCACATACTCGCTTTTCTCCAGATAAACCATGACCTGCTTTCTCGGAGTTGCATCGATCTCGACAGTGACTTCATCGAGGGACTGAATGATCTTTTCAATTTCACCGTCAATGATCAATTTCCCGTTAAAGATCAGGGCAAAATGGGAACAGATCTCTTCTACCTCATGCAGCAGGTGTGAAGACAGAAAAACCGTCACATTCCGCTCGGCGGCAATCTTCAGGATGAATTCACGTACATCCACCATGCCGATGGGGTCCAGACCGGTGGTGGGTTCATCCAGAATCAGGATGCTGGGATCGGACAGCAGGGCCTGGGCCAGACCCAGCCGCTGTTTCATGCCCTGTGAATAAGTTTTCACTTTATCATTCCGCCGGGAATACAACCCCATAAGGTTCAGCAGTTCATTGATATGGTCTTCACCTGTATGCCCCGTGAGCCGTCCCAGCAGTTTCAAATTGCTGAAAGCCGACAGATTCAGGTAGAAGTCAGCCCGGTCCACCAGGGCACCCATTCCCTTGCGGATGCGCGGGCCGATACTGCTCGGCTGACCGAAAAGTTCAAAATGTCCCTGCCGGGGATGGATGAGCCCGGTGACAATACGAATGAAGGTGGATTTACCCGAACCGTTGGGGCCCAGAAATCCATAGATGCTGCCGCTGGGAACGTCGAAGGAAACCTGGTCCAGCGCTTTGATGGACTTGAAGTTTTTTGAGAGTGCAACGCTCCTTAGAGCGGGCGTGGATGGATAGTCTGTTCGTATGATATGTCCTTTTCTTCCGTCGGAAAATTAATTAGTACGGCGGATTCCGTAAAAGGAATATTGTTTTGATTCTTCAGATATGCTCCCCCGCCTGATCTGACAGAGCCGTTATGACCCGGATTTATCCTTTTATTTTCCCTGGCGGGTACGCTAATTTCAAAGTGCATTATGCTCACTTTTTTTCACATTAATCGGATCCTGTCAAAATAATAAAATAATATCATGAAAAAACTATGCTGTGTTCTCCTTATTCTCTCCGCTTTGTTTTCACAATGGACCACTAACCCCGATACACCGCTGACCCTCGGCTCGGGAATTCAGCCGCAAATAGCTCCGCTGGCGGACGGCAGCGTCTATATTGCCTGGCTGAGTGGGGCCACCTTCTATGTATATTTGCAATTACTGGACCCCGCGGGCTATCCCCAATTCCCCTTCGGCGGAATGCTCGTCAGTGATCATCCTAACTATTCCTGGATAGCCGTTGTCCATTTGAATATGATCCACGACTCCCAGGGCAATGCCATCCTCTCTTTTGTGGATATCCGGACGGGGTCGTGGAATGTTTTCATCTATAAGATATCTCCTGCAGGGGAGTTTCTCTGGGGCCCGGACGGCATCCAGTTATCCTTTGGAGCAGTTGACAACATCTCGCCGCGTCTTTTGCTGCTGGAGGACGATGCAGTGGTCGTCTCCTGGTGCGAGAATTATTCCATCATCCATGCTCAAAAACTCACTGCTGATGGAATTCCCGCCTGGGGCGATGACGGCCTCGTAATAGCGGATCCGGATGCCGATCTGCAAGGTCCATATTCCATCCTTGCTGAGGATGGAACCCTGCTGCTGCGCTGGATCCGTCAGACCGGAACGTTCTGGTCACCCAACAGTGAGTTATTTCTGCAGAATTACGATACCGACGGCTCTCCCCTCTGGGCCGCACCGGCCGAAGTATCCGGAGTGGTGACCTTTCCCATGGGGAACTGGTCCCAGCAGCTTGTGAGTGATGGTGCTTCCGGCAGTTATTCCGCCTGGACAGTTCTCGCGGGGACATCCCAGAGCGCTTTTGCCCAGTCGGTGGAAGCCGATGGCACCGTATCCTGGGGCGCCGGCGTGGAGTTGAGCACGCTCTCCGATCATTTCAGGACAAATTCGGTCATTGCTGTGGGCGCTGATTCGCATGATCTGACGGCTTTCTGGACCCAGGCTAACGGTTCACAGAGCCAGCGCGGAATCTATGCCCAGAGACTCTCACCCGCCGGGGACCGACAGTGGGGAAATTCCGGTCTGCCGGTAATCCCCCTTAATGGGGATCACAATTATCTGGATCTTTCCACAGTCCCATTTGGTGAAGATGCGCTCCTGGTGTACATTCAACAGAACGGAATGGAAAACGGGGACCTCTATGCTCTAAGACTTGATGAAGCCGGTAATTTCGTATGGCCCTCACAGATAATTCCCCTCACCACATCCGGCGGTGGTAAATCAGATGCCGCCATTAGCAAGGGTCCCGGTTGTGTTTTCGCAGCCTGGTCAAAATCCGGAGAGATACAGGCGCATTGTCTGCGTTCCGACGGGACGCTCGGGGCGCCGATCGTGGATGATGACTGTCTCCCAAACGGCGATGTTAACTCCGATGGCAGTCTGGATATCCTGGATATCGTCACCATAGTCAATTTCATCCTGGGTCAGCAGATACCTGATGACACCCAGCAGTGCGCAGCCGACCTGAACGCAGACGGTGAGCTGAACATTCTGGATATTGTGCTGATATTGAATCTGATTGTGGGGGTGTAGGGGAATTGAAACAGCTTTTGAAAGCCTGTATTATTTTATAATTAGGGTTGTGAAGGGAGTAGAAAGCCCTTGTCCTCTTTTACTTTCTGGGGGAGTGGTAGAATTACTTTCATCAGAACCTTTCGCAGGTGAATTTGATAAATTCGTTGTAATATCGTCTCCTCATGCAATAAGTTTTTTACACATAATAGGAACCTTTTTACAAGATATAGAGATTATTTTAACAATTAAATAGAACCGTGAGACCACAAATCCACCGATCAGACCTGCATTTTCTTTCGTTTTTAAAAAGGAG
>CAZIYQ010000278.1:0-3207 GCA_964543505.1 uncultured bacterium
ATAATGGAACAAAAACTGTCAACTCTGTGGACGATGTCCTGCTGGTGAATGGTTTCATTACCAGTGATATTTCGCTGGCTCACATCCAACTTACTAATTTCAGACTTAAACTCGAGCAATTGCCTTACTTTTCATCAGTAGCAATTGATATGGAGGACATCGCCGATGAGGCAACCAATAAGTTCATGTTCAACCTAAAATTGGGGATCTGAAGTGAGTAAGTATAAGAATACATTCTATGCAATCACGACGATCTTGATTATTGCATCGCTCTGGTGGGTCGTAAAAGTCATCTTTCTCGACGGCCAGAATTTATTGCAAAAACAAGCAGAATTGAAGGGAGTTGAGACACAAATAGAATCGCTTAATCAAGCGGTGGAATATTATCCACTGATCAAAGCTCAATTTACAAAAAATGAAATTGATTTTGATACTCTGCAGTATGTTTTGTCAAGCCATAACAATTTTGTGGACGTGCTGGAAAAAATCAGGAGCGTAGCCAAGAAACAAAACATCCGCATCATTTCATTTTCTCCAGACCTGAAAGACTCATTCCCTGCAATTAAATACCGATTGAAGACCACTAAAAAGCACATCGAAAGGATCCCCATTCAATTTCAGTTCATGGGCGATTTTTTCTCCATTGCCGCAATGATTGACGAATTTGTGGATGCCCGGGAACAAATAAATATTGGTTCCCTCAACATTGAATCTGAACTCGAACTGGGTGGATCTCTGACCGGTGAGATGCTCTTGTACACCTACTGGTTCGTCTCGGGAGACCAAAAGCTATGAATGGTGACAACAAACGACAATACGTTTTTGCTGCAATCCTTTTGCTTGTCATTTTTTATTATTTTTGGGATGCGGGATATTTCTCTAAAAATAGCGAGACGCAGGTTCAAGCTGCCTCGATGGCCGCCAGCCCGGCGACTCATACCCCGCCCACGATTACAATTAGGGATATGTCCCGCATTAACGGCCTGTTGAAAAATGACTGGCCGGAGGACTATGCCAAAGATCCATTCTATTACGTCACGGCTGATCTGCAGGGGGGCGACGGTCTGCTATTTGACAAGGCTTCAAAAGCATCATCATTGGATCTCACAGGAATATCCTGTATCAGTAATAGCTGCACCGCCGTTATTAATTCAAATATCCTGCGGGAGGGCGACGTCATCAGCGGCTACAAGCTTGACAAAATTGCTTTCCGATATGTAATATTGAACAAAGGTGACCAATCAATCAGATTAATACTAACACAATAAAGCCATGAATTATAGTAAAAAAATATTCTCAATCCTCATTTTACTCTTCCCGCTCAGCCTTGTGGCGCAGCAGCAGGAATGGGTCACAAGTTACCAAAAGGGCGACAGCTCATTCGTATCAATAACCTTGGGTGAAGACTTAATAAATGCCAAAGAATTCTCTTCACCTCCTCAGCTAAAAATGACCTTCTCTACTAAAAAGTTCGACATTGATCATTTCAGTAAACAGATCCATTTGCCTCCATTGTATCAACTGGATGCCAGAGAGAGATTTTCCGATACCGGTCGGAATAATTTAATTGTTGTGCTCGAGTTCTCATCCTTGCCGGCCTATAACATCCACAATACTGACAGCAAAGTCATTGTAAGTTGGTTGACGCCGCCTTCGAAGGAAATCCATGAGAATCAATTGGAAGAGGCCTTTCAATTTACTCAGACCGGTTCATTAAATTTCAAGGATGCCCCATTGCTCGACATATTGCGTCTGCTGGCAGAACAAAATGATCTCAACATCATTGCCGGTGCGGATATCGTGGGTAGTGTGACCGTGACGCTAACTGATGTCAACCTCGGGGATGCCCTTGACGCTATTCTAAAAGTCAATGGATATTCCTGGTTTGTGCAGGGTAATATCATCGTGATTAAACCGACAGCCGATGATATGGCTGGTGAATTTACAACACGCGTTTATAAACTCGATTACGTGGATGCGATCTCACTGGCAACAGCTTTAGAAAATGTACTCACCAAAAAGGGCAAAGTCCAGGTTTTCACTCCCCTCCCTCAGGGAGGTCTTGGCATTCTTGGGTCCAGTCTTGGGGGCGGTGTCGGAAGCGTAAGTCCCTACGGTGGCGGAGGTCTTAATAATCAGCAGAATACGGGTGGTTATGGCCAATCCGGAGCTCAGGCAAGTTTATCCGGCCTTACAAATGGATCAAATTCAAACACTCAAGCAGGCAATAGCGGGTACGGCAATCAGCAGCAAACCAGTTTGGATCATATTATTGTCACGGACATTTTTGCAAACTTCGAACAGATTGAAGCGGTCATCAAAAGACTTGACCAACGCATTGAACAGATCAACATCGCCGTCAAATTTATCGAGACAAAATTGACGCTTGATGAAAAAATGGGTATCGATTGGACCATGCGGGCTGAGCTCAACGCTCCCGCCAAACCATCCGCAACGAACACGGATCTTAATTCAATTGTGGACCTTGGGAAATTGACCAATTTGAAAATTGCTACTTTGAGTTTACCGGTATTTAAGGGAATCATCGATATGCTGTCATCTGATGGTGATACACGTCTGATACAGGAACCTCAAACCACTACTTTGAACAACACCACTGCAACCATGAATGTGGGGACAACTTTCCCAATTCTGATTCCAAAGGATAACGGTACCACGCTTACTGAAACAACGTACACATTTCAGGATGAAGACATCAATATTACTTTGAACGTAACTCCCCGAATCAACGAAAGTGATTATATTTCGATTAAGCTGAACGCCATCGTCGAAGCCCTTGTGGGGATGACCGGCCCCAACAGTGACCGACCCATAATCTCCACCCGATCTCTGAACAACCAGGTTATGGTGAAAGATGGTGAAACCCTTCTGATTGGCGGATTGATCTTTGACCAAATTATCGAGAATACAAAAAAGGTTCCCATACTCGGAGACATACCCTTGATTAAATCCCTTTTTACTCATAAATCATCAATAGCAGAACAGCGTGAGCTCTTACTCTTCATCACACCGAATATCATTAAACTGAACTAGCTCGCAGAGGTCAGCATGGAAATTTATGAACTACTAAACTTCATCAGGGAAATTGGAGCTTCTGACCTGCATTTGAGCCCGAATCATGAGCCGATCGTTAGGGTCGATGGCGAAGTTCAGCGGACAGATCTTCCCCGTCTTTCTGCAGATGAT
>CAZIYQ010000279.1:0-3179 GCA_964543505.1 uncultured bacterium
AGGAGGGAAAATGAGAAAATACGCTCTGGCTCCAGTGACCATGGTCTTGATGCTTCAGTCCGGACTTGCCAACGTTAACACGCAACAGCGGCCTTATCTATTTGAGAAGATGATACCGGGTATGGCCATCCAACAAGATTTATCACACGAATATTTGCCCCTGACCACAGTTGCCAGCTCTCAATCCGTCGCAATTAAAAATCCGTTTTCAACCTTCAAGCGGCAGTCTGCCGGAGTTATTGGAATTTCCAAAATCCCCTATCAATTGCCAAAACACACCAGAGATCTAATTCAAATTTATATCAATGGAACAGATTCAACTGAAATCGTTCAGGGCTCTGGAATGCAAATCACTGTTTATTTCTCCGATGGCTCCAGCGAAGCGGACGCAAACATGTGGCTGGATGTAAATGATGATGCTACCTGGGAACCGGACATCGATTCGGATATGGGGGAAACAAATCATCTTGTCGATAATGATGAAAGTGATGAAAATCCGGCCGCGGGGATCTATCAGGAGACACTCTCCGGCAGCGAGGGGATTTCGATGATCGCCAATATTGGCGTATTACTTGTGGCTGAAGATGCGGGTGGAAGTGACGCCGCCTTTGTCTATATTCAGCCCATGTCGACAGAGTATTCAATCGCCGGTCAGGTCACTCCGCCCCAGGCCAACCTGATCATTCTGGCCATGCCAGTTGACCCTCCCTCTGAAGAGTTTTGGATGACCGTCACAGATTCGGGAGGTATTTATGAAATCAATGTGCCCCAACCGGGTTATTATTTCGTTGCAATGATCGATTTTCTGGAGATTCTCGGTGGCAGCTGGATTTCAGATACCAACTATTTGGTTTACATCGATGACCATCTCACCGGCTATGATATCACCTTGCAGGAGGTGGTGGGTGCGGTAACAGGAGAACTCACCGATCAGGACGGCCTGCCGATTTCGGGCGTCGAGATACACGGTTTTGATGTCGAATCATCCATTCCGTTTCCCGCTGCATTTGCAGAAACCGATACCAATGGTAATTATCTCCTCGGCTTGTATGCGGGAAATTGGATTGTGAGTGTGAACAGTGATTATCTGGTGCCGAATTACCTCATCCCACCTGCATCCGCGACGATATCAATTTCACCGGGGGATACACTCATACAGGATTTTCAACTCTATGCCACCGACAGCGGTATTTCCGGAACCGTCTATCTGGACGGGCTTGTTTACGATCAATCTGCAGGAATTCGGGCTGACAGTGACCTTGGTTCCACTCATACGAATTCTGCCTCGGATGGGACTTATTTTCTGGCCGTTTCCAGTTTGGCAGACGCACAGGGTGGGTATTCTGTGAGCCTCGAGGAACACGACCTGCCTGAAGGAATTGCCTCGCAGGATCATTATGAAGGGATTGCCTCAGGTTCGGGCGGAATCGATTTTCATCTTGTCACTTTAACGGGCGGTGTCTCTGGTTATATTTTTGACGCGGAAACATTAGGGTCGCTACCCGGAGCAGATTTGCATGTTGTTGAAGCGGATACGGATCAGCATTATCCGGGCAGCAGTGATGCTGATGGATTCTTCCTAATTCCCCTGCCGGCGGGGACTTTTGATATGATCATTTTCGCAGATTGCTATTACAACCAGATCATCCCGGCCATCGTTGTTGCGGATGACTTTGTGGAGCTTACCGTCTATCAGGACCCGGTCCACCTGGCAGGCACCATTTACGGATATGTCTATAATGCGGATACGGGCAGTCCCATTGAAGCTGTCCCCATCTCAGTCACGACAGGATTCAATTATTCCTGGTACGCTTCTGAGTCGCTAACGGATTCCGATGGATATTACAGCTTTGAGGTCCCCAATGGTACTTTTTATGTGCAAGCCTCACTGGATGGATGGGCGCAGCTGGCAATTACACCCCTGGAAGTGAATGACGATCAGGTTCAGTTGGACTTAACCTTAGCGCAACTCTCCGGAGGGATACAGGGGACGGTGAGCGATGCTGTGTCGGGGCAACCCATCCCTGATGCCTGGGTATATGCCGACAATGGCCTGCAGGATTGGGGCAGCGGGATGTCCTCAAACGCAGACGGCAGCTATGCAATGGCGCTGATCAACGGGAATTATGTGGTGACCGCTGAAAGGGATGCTTACATTCCCTTCGAATCACAGGAAATCAATGTACAGGATGAAATTGTACCGCTGGATATTTCTCTTGTACCGACGGATTCGTTGGTGTTCGGTGATGTCAATGAGGATCAAACCATTAATGTATTGGATATTGTGCTCATCGTCGCTTTTATACTGGGCAATCAGACCCCGACACCGGTGCAGACCTGGGTTGCCGACCTGAACGGTGACGGGCAGATCAATGTTCTCGACATCGTCAATCTCGTCGATATCATTATCAATGGATGACCCTGCCCTGAATTATCACAAGTGATTAGACTTTAATCTCCTGCAGATCAGTTCTGCTCTTCGGAACATTGTGAGGAGTATTGCCCCGTCCATCGTAAATTATCCGGTAATTTTAAAAGCATTTATCACTAAAAATCGAGCCCATGTTAACTGCTGGAAATTCAGCAATAGAGGTTCACAGATCGAAAGGAAAATCATGAAATTTGTCAAAAATACCTGTTTAATGATGGCCATAATACTATTAGCGCTGACTACAGCTTCGGGTCAGCTCTTTTGGAATGGCTTGTCCGTTGCCACATCGGACAACGTCGATGCACTATCATTAAATCCGGCCGGACTGGGAATCGACAGAGGTGAGCAGTCTGCCTTCCAGGTGAGGGTACCCAAAGACCAGAATGAGGATCCCATTTATTTTGCCGGAACCCGCACAGACGGTTTCGGATATACCCTTTACGGCACGCACCATCTCTCTTATAACCTGGCCCTCGGTGGCGCGTTGGGCGGCGGATTGAATTTTGGTTATCGCTGGGATAGTCATAAAGTTCATACGCTTGGACTTTTATACCGGCCTGCAGCTTTTGGATCAATAGGCATCACCGGAGATTTCGATAAAAAACTGGATTTGAATTCGACACGCATGGGAATTGCCATCCGTCCCTTCGGTTACAGACTGACCCTCGGTGCAGATGTGGTAACATTGGACTGGTCCTCTGTTACGGACTACGACGGATCAACGGTAAACTACGATTTTGATATGGCC
>CAZIYQ010000280.1:0-3179 GCA_964543505.1 uncultured bacterium
ATTCCAGTGCGTTGCCTGAGACATTCATCTCATTTAAGGGCCGGATGATTTGCCCATTTTCTACCAGCTGACCCATGATACCGTAGGAGAAATCACCCGTCGTGCTGTTGGAATTCCCTCCGATGAAACCTGTTATAAGGATGCCCTTTTGGACATCTTTGAGCATTTCATTTGCAGAGCGTTTTCCGGTTGCCACCATAAGATTTGAGGGTCCGTTGGAGGTGGGTTCCATACCTAATTTTCTGCCGTAATAATTGTCGATGTAATAATAACTAAGCCTTCCCTGGTTGATCATCACCCGCATCTGAGCCCCGATTCCGTCGCTGTCATAAAAACGGGACCCCAGACCCTTCTGAATATAGGGATCATCCGTAATTGTCAACAGAGGTGAAGCTACCTTTTCCCCCAGCATACCATCGAGAAAAGATTTTTTTTGCTGCAATGCCCAGGCGTTCATGGAGCCGGTGAGCAGCCCTACAAGACGTCCCGCCGAAAGGTTTTCAACGATCATATCGTAGGTCCCCGATGGAGCCTTATCCTGACCGATTTTTCTTAAGGCACGCTTTACGGCTTTATTCGCAACGATCGCTGAATCTGGAAGATCTTCCAGAAAACGTGTGTTTGCGCCATACCAGTCTTCGGGCAGTCCACCAGCCTCATCTTTAACGGTGACTTCAGCATTTTCTGAAAAATAAGTGGTGCTGGATTCACCTTGAAAACCGTTACTGTGCAGCCGTACCGATTCATAAATTCCGTCGGAAAAACTGGCGCTTGCGGAGACAATCCGTTCATCCTGACCTTTGATAAGCTCCTCAATTTCCGCCACCCGTTTTACTTTGGCGGCAGGATCGATACTGTCATAATGATGATCGAGCAGCTTCAGATCCAAACGCATTTTGGATGGGTAATATTTGGGATCTGGCAATTGGCGGAATTTGTCTTCGGACAGATATTTTGTGGCGCTCACGGCCTCATTGATAAACCCCTCCAAGGCAGGCTTGCGCAGATCGTTCGTAGAATGCTCTGAGTAGCGCCCCTTGGCATAGATCTGTATGTTGACGGATTTCCGGGTGGACTCTTTCAGTTTGTCTATTTGCGATTCCCTGTGTTCCAGCTCGGTCTCACGAATGTTCCACAGGGATACTGCTACCTGATCGGCTCCGTTTTTTAAAATGTTTTCCATGACCCACTGGGCCATATCAATGCGCTCTTTCCTATTCATAATTCCTTACACCCTATATTATTAGTTTTACTGATGGATGACGATATCATTCCTGTGCAGGTTTTCCAATCTGCTTAACCTTCTCCTCCGACGGTGATACCGGAAACCTTAATGGTTGGCAGTCCCATAGAGACCGGTACGCTCTGTCCATTTTTTCCGCAGGTCCAGCCGCCATCTGCCATTTTAAAATCATCTGCTACCATCTCGACTTTACTGAGGACATCAGGTCCGTTGCCGATAATATTTATGTCTTTCACCGGCTGTGTGAGCTTGCCATTTTCAATGAGATACCCCATTTTGACGTAAAAGGTGAAATCGCCGGCACCTATGTAAACTTCTCCATTGGTGAAGGATTCGGCATATAATCCGTATTTGACGCTGCTAATGATCTCGTCTTTTTTATGCGGACCTGGCAGCATGTAGGTGTTTCTCATGCGGGGCATGGGTGCAAAGCGGAAGGACTCTCTTCTGCCGCTACCAGTGGGGGCGGTTTTATAATGACTGGCACTGATGCGGTCGTGCAGGTAGGTCCGCAAAACACCGTTTTCAACGAGATAGGTCTCCGCTGTATCATTGCCCTCATCGTCAATGTTGATGGAACCCCGAATGTTCGGGTTGGTGCCATTGTCCACGATGGTGACAAATTTCTCTGCCACCGGTTTGTTCAGTTTATCGGCAAAAATGCTGATGCCCTTGCGGTTAAAATCCGCTTCCATTCCATGACCAATGGCCTCATGCAGGAGGATGCCCGAACTTCCGGCGGCCAACACTACCGGCATCTCCCCAGCTCTGGGCTGTGTTGCATCAAACAGTTTTAAGGTATTGGCGACCATTCTATCCGCCAGTCGATGAGAATTTTCCTGATTGAAATACTCAAATCCATAGCGGCCCGACAGCGAATCCATGTTTTGCTCTCGGTGACCGTTTTTCTCCATTGTACATGAAATGGAGATCAAGCCCATGGGGCGGTAATCATAGGTTATGCGGCCGCTGGAATTTGCCAGCAGAATATGTGTCGAACTGCTCGCAAGATGAATGCCTGCTTTGATAATGCCAGAATCCAGGGAAAAGACATAATCACTCAGTTCCTGCAGATTCGGGATCTTGCGATCGATGGAGATGTCCTCCCAATGCAGCTTGATCGGGTAATAGTCCGCTGGTCTGTGAGTTTTTAACGGTTGTGGTGGAATGGTTTTACCGGATGCATCGGCGATGGTCGCGGCGGTCAAGGCAGCTTTTTTCATGGCTTCCGAAGTGATCTCTTCAGAGAAGGAATACCCTGTCTGATTGCCTTTGAGAACTCTGATTCCCACACCGTAATCAACATTGCTGCTGGCTTTGTTGACCGCTTTGTCCTCGAGGCGAATGGAATTGTTCACACTGCGTTCAAAATACAGGTCACAATAGTCACCGCCCCGGGACATCCCCGCAGTGATGACATCATGGATCACCTGTTCATCTACTGCGAAAAGTTGTAAATAATCGCTCTGCTGCATTGCTTTAATTCCTCCATCTGCTGTTAGAAGATTTCCTGAACTGCACCTTAACAAAAACGGGAGTGCAGCTACGGTTACCAGTCCCTTTGAGCCTGTGGCGATAAATTCTCTGCGGGAAATTTTTGGTTTCATAATACCCTCTTATTTGCTAGTCCACAATTGTGATTATATTCATTGAAGAATGGGTTTAATTTACCCCGGAATTACCTATCAAATTATAGTTCTAATTGATACAGGTTATAAACGGGAAGTCGGCTTTCGAGGATAAAACCCGCTTCGTATTTATCAATTTATTTGCCGTTGATGAAAATCCCTCCACTATGGCCCAAGTGGGGTAAATCGCTTCTTTTATCAAGTGTCAATACCGGATGGAAATTAGGCCCTTTATTGAGCTGTCAGGGGGCAGTCAAAATACACCACTTAGGGGCACATGAAACTGCACCACCTTTAAAGCAAAGTCA
>CAZIYQ010000281.1:0-3161 GCA_964543505.1 uncultured bacterium
ATTTGACCTCACTGTCCGATGGACTGGGCAATTTGACCAATCTACTCCAGTTAAAACTCGGCGGGAACCAGTTGACGAATTTACCAGACGGGTTGGGGACACTGTCTCAGCTCTTTAACCTGGAACTCGGACAAAATCAATTGACCCAGCTGCCGGCCGGCATAAGCTCTCTGACCCAATTATCGATGCTGGATCTCTCGGGCAATTTACTACAGACCATCCCGGATGATCTCGGTAATCTGCAGAATCTGCGAATCCTGAATCTCTCAGAGAATATCATCGGCGAACTGCCCGATGGAATATGGTCTTTGAGCGCTCTTGAGGAATTGAATCTCGGTGATAATCTGTTGAGCGCCTTTTCCGAAAGCATTGCCGACCTGTCGCAGCTCCGGAAATTGAAAGCAGCCCGCAACCTACTGGAGGAAATCCCCACAGCTATCGGCGGACTGGATAGTCTGCGTTGGCTGGACCTGGCCTCAAATCAGCTAAACTCGGTCCCAGGCACCCTTGGGCAGCTCGGTGCCCTGGAATGGCTGGATCTGTCCGGGAACGGATTGACAGCATTGCCGGAGGAAATTGGCGGATTGTCCCATCTGCAGCAACTGGATCTCTCCGCTAATGAAATTGCAGAACTGCCCGCTGATATGGGCGGACTCGAATCCCTCATGATCTGTTACCTCACACGGAATCGCCTGACCGAACTACCCGCAACACTCGGAGATCTGCCCGAAGTCTGGATTCTCGACATTGCCCAAAATTATTTATTCTGTTCCGGGGGAGAATTTCAGCAGGATCTCGTGCCGGCGTATCTGCTGGATGGGTCCATCGTTTGGGTACTCGGCATCAACGATCAGAATTGTGATGACACTGGCTGTACGGATCCGGCGGCTTCAAACTTTGACCCCGAAGCTCTAATTGATGACGGCAATTGTGAGTACGGACTGCCCGGTGACACCAATCAGGACGGAGCTCTGGATATCCTCGATGTGGTCTTGTTGGTGAGTTTTATTCTTGGAGAATCCGAGCCCGAGACTGCTCAGCTGTGGGCCGGCGACACCAACGGGGATGGCATTCTCGATGTGCTGGATATCCTGACCCTGCTCAACTGGATATTGTAAGCTGCAACCTCGCTATCGCAAGTCTGTTTTATATTACAACGATTGTCTTTATTTTCCGACCCCTGTCGAAAAATATTCTCGATTTGATGAAGTTTACCGTAACAAAAGGAGATACTTGTCTTGGTATGAAATTTGACGCTTCAATCGGATAATCACAGCAATGGAAAAAACAGCCACATAATTTATTAATCCCAGCCGAAGAAGGAGATAGAATGTTGATAAAATTCAAATCTATAATTATTTTAATCGCTACACTAAGTAGCCTTGAGGCTATGAATGCAAGTGCAAATCTTTATTTTGGTGCCTATGATCTTAGTGCTGGTACGGCAGAGGTTTGGATGAGCAACGATTCCCTAGTATCGGGAATTCAGGTTACTTTTACCGGCCTGAATCTTACAAGTGTTTCCGGTGGTATAACGGGTGATTTGGTCTGGATGATGAGATCCGGTCCCACAACCATTTTAGGTTTTACTTTAAATATGAGTTATATTCCTATTGGTGATACACTGCTGATGAATATTCAGTTTGATCCATTGACTAGTGCCAATGTATGCATGGTTGATGGAGTAATCACAGGCGTCTATACATCTCCTGATAATCCACAATTTAATATAGTCACTTTTGGTTCCTGCATCATCACAGGCTGTACGGACCCAGTCGCCTGTAACTATGATCCCCTGGTCACCGATGATGACGGGAGTTGTATTTATGGCAGTACCGAAATCTGCGATGGCCTCGACAATGACTGCAATGGGACAGTGGATGATAACCTGACAGCACCCGAATGTCCCCTCACTGCCGGTGTCTGTACAGGAGCGCTTAAAGTCTGCGGCGGTACTTTGGGTTGGCTGGACTGCGATGCATCGAATTATGGTGCCGACTACGAAGTGACCGAAACCAGTTGTGACGGTCTGGATAACGACTGTGACGGCAATAGCGATAATGGTCTCACTGCCCCTGATTGTCCCCTGCAGGGCGGTGTCTGCTCGGGAGCCGTAAAAGTCTGTGCCGGTACTTCGGGCTGGCTGGATTGTGATGCAACAAATTACGGATCCAATTATGAAGCCAATGAGGTAACTTGTGACAACCTGGATAATGATTGTAATGCCCTTACGGATGAAGTGGATGTTGATCAGGATGGATATATCGATCAGGCCTGCAGTGGAGGAAGCGACTGTGACGATGGAAATAATGCCATCCATCCCAATGCTGTTGATACCTGGTATGACGGTGTCGATCAGGATTGCGACGGCCTCAATGATTATGATCAGGATGGTGATGCCTATGTCGCCATTGGCTACGAAGCTTTTGCCGGAGGGACCGCTCCCGGAAGCGGTGATTGTATTGATACAGATGGAAATATCAATCCCGGTGAAGCGGAAATCTGGTATGATGGCACTGACCAGAACTGTGACGGACTCAATGATTATGATCAGGATGGCGATACCTATGTTGCCCTGGGATATGGGGCACAGGCCGGTGGAACCGCACCCAATTCGGGAGACTGCACGGATACCGAACCCATGATGAATCCCGGTCAGGCGGAGCTCTGTGACGGACTCGATAATGATTGTAATACTCTGGTTGATGATGGACTCACTTTCGATTGCAATGGCGACTGCCAGGGCAGTGCTTTTGTGAACGAATGCGGCTGTGTCGAAGGGAATACCGGACTACTGGCTGATTTTTGTTACGGCTGCATGGATCCTGTTGCTTTGAATTACGACCCCGCCGCCACCCTGGATGACGGCAGCTGTTTCTATCAGGAAATCCCCGGCTGCACCAACGCCACCGCTTGCAATTATAATCCCGATGCCACTACCGATGACGGCAGCTGTCTCTCCGATGACTGTAACGGAGATTGCGGCGGAACGGCCTATCTCGATGATTGCTCGGAATGTGTGGCTGGCAATACGGGGGATACGGCCAACTGGGCTATGGACTGCGCCGGCGACTGTTTTGGTTCCGCCAGTGCGGATGACTGCGGGATCTGTTCCGGCGGCTCTTCGGGGCATATGGCCAATTCTGACCAGGACTGCAATG
>CAZIYQ010000282.1:0-3152 GCA_964543505.1 uncultured bacterium
CATTACTTAAAGAAATAGAGCACACTTGGGGAGCCGATACTATCACCATTGCCGAAGGCACAAAGGATGGCAATGATTTCAGGCATCAGCCGTGCCGAAAACTTGCTACTGATATTGAGAGTGCCCTTGAGGTTTATCGGGAGATGGAAGCTATCTATAATGGGCGTAAAAAGCTTATCAAGGAGCTAGATGTTGACCATTGGCAGGAAGCCCGCGCCAAGGGATACGATTGGAAACCCTTCTATCTTCTAATGGATGAATGTCCTTTGTTTCTATCACCTCCAAAGAAAGGAGATGCCGACCATGAGGCCAAGACAGAAATTATCCGCATAGCCTCACATCTTGCTATGCGTGGCCGGTATGTTGGCCTATTCCAGATACTAGGAACCCAAGATCCAAGCTCCACAGGACTACCCTCTGATATTATGAACCAAGTCCGCCTCAAGATTGGATATGGTATGCGAACTAGCGAAATGGCACGCGCTTATTTTGGACAGCCCGCCCCACATGCTCACGATTTGGAGAAAGGAAAAGGCATAGCTATGCTTGGAACTGAACCAAAAATATTCAAGGGTGCACATATCTTTCAAACAACATAGATACCTCTCATCTTGAATTGAAATACTACTTCAATAATTTAAAACAAAATAATTGTTACTCATAGTCTGTAGTTATATAGTATTCATGTAAATAAAGTAATGCCCTATGAGTATTAAAGGGTTATTCGGCACAAAACTCCAGAGGATTAGAAAACACCAAGCTCTCTCTCAAGAGAAATTAGCAGAGCTGTCTGGACTACATCGCACCTATATTAGCTCCTTAGAAAGAGGCGATAGAAACCCAACCCTCACCACTATCAACTCTCTTGCTGTGGCGCTAAATGTTGACATGGCCGACTTAGTCTCAGGGTTAAGCAATGAGTAATATTTACTCAAGTGATAAACAATTGTCTGCAATATCAAACATTATAGCTGGCTATCTTCGGCTACCTTTTTCTGGAAACACCGTCCCTGGCTCTCTAATGGAGAGTGTTATTGGCGATGTTCGTAATGGAGAGGTACTAAATACATATGACTTCGTAGATGTTATCAATAAAACTCTAAAAGTTGGATGGCAAGTTAAGTCAACCAAAGCTTCAACCCCCGTTACATGGAAACGGGCAAAAATACCAAATGCTGATACATTAATTGCAGAGTCGAGGAAAAATGAAGCTGGTCTTCAAGCACTAGGGGATGCAATTATTAAGTTTTGTAATAACCACGCTGTTGAAAGCCTTGAGAAATACGGGTTGAATGAAATAGGCTTTGCTAGGTTAATAGTTCATCCCGATGGTAAATTAACCTATTTCGAAAAAGCTTTATGCACACGAAAACAGCCAAAGATATTTCATGAGGAAGAATTCGACTGGAAGTGGTCTTCACCTAAAAAAACCGTCAAAAAGGAGCAACTCCCTGCACTTCATGGCATCCATAAACCAAGCAAAACCAAATGGTTTGCTTGGCACGGCTTAGGAGAAAATCAATTACACTTCAGTGGTGAGAAATGCTGGTGGCCATCCGACTCTAATAAAAATAAAATTAATTTCTCTTTCCCTGAACAAAGGCTAAGTCAAGTAGAAATGATGAAAGTCCTAGCTGCAATTTCAACAACCTCTTAAAAAAGCTTCCCCCATAATTTTACCCAATAAGGGTGGCACAGAATTTCCTAATTGTCCTGCTTGCTGGGTATAACTGCCAAAAAATTTAAAGTCATCTGTGAAGCTATGTAGGCGTGCAGCTTCTCTAATGGTTAGCAATCTATGGTCAACAGGGTGCCCCCAACGACCAGAACCAGCATGAAACACCCATCTAGTTATTGTCGGCATTACCATGTTTTTTGTTAACCTACCATATGCACCACTATAACCACCTTTTGGGCGCAAGTGGTCTGGCAAATCCTTAATTCCCTGTCCCGGTTCCAAGCAACATATTCTCTGATATTGTGTTGGGTTAAGTTTTTTCGCAATATGGTTGAATGTATATTCACACCCATTTCTAATATATTTCTGATAGTCGCTCTGGGGTTCGGTAAAGTATGTGTCTGGGCAAACGCCTTCTCCATGCTCAAGAGGCCTTAAATCACTAATGGCCTCCCAAACTGTGATATACGGGTTTGATAGTTCAAATAAATCTTCTCTAGTATCTTTGGTGTGTGTCTTGGTAGGTTCGATTGGCGTTATTCCGTCTCTACGAGCCATAAAAAATGCTCTTCTCCGTCGTTGAGGAATTCCATAGTCTGCAGCATTATGGACACCGTGAATAACTAGATAACCTGCATTTGTCAGGCGTTCTACAATCTCATCTGTATAGTGTTGTCCAAAACCATTTCGCATCTCAGCTACATTTTCCATCAATACCCATTTAGGCAATATCGCTTCGCAGTGCGCTAAAAATGTTTTTACCAATGTATTATTTTCACTGTCTAGCTGTCTTTGAGACCTAGGAACATTCTTCGAAAAGCCTTGGCATGGAGGGCCACCTGCCAACAAGTCAAGCTCGCCAACATTTAACCCTAGTTGGGTCAGAATATCTTTTGAATTAAGTTTCGATACATCTGTACATAAAGACAAAGCGGCAGGAAAATTCTTAGTAAACGTTTGTATATAGCTTGGTTCAATATCAACACCCGCTAAAATTTCAAAACCAGCATCACGAAGTCCTGCGGAGAGACCTCCGCACCCGCAAAACAAATCAATAGCCTTCAAGGAATTGGTACCATAATTCTGTGCCCGCATAATGTTACGTATAGTATTCAATCTAATTTTAGAGTCAAGAACCCTGATGATACACTAGGATATATTTGTTTCTCTTGATTAATAAGCCATATCTCAAAACTACAGTAATAACCATGGAGTAACAGAATAGCTACGCCACTATATCGTACGTGTATGGATGAGCAACAAATCACCCTTTTATCCACCATTACAGCAACCAAGAGGCTATTATCATTTTCAGGTATTCAAGGAAGACATTGTTTTTGCCAATCGGTCGAAGTTCGCGGACATCAAACAGGCGGCCGATGGCGACCAACCCAAATCTACTCGTGGTGAAATAAAATCCTTTTCCAAAAAATCCAAGTTGCGTTTGATGCACCAGCTACGGAACTCACAGCAT
>CAZIYQ010000283.1:0-3137 GCA_964543505.1 uncultured bacterium
GGCACCGTAAAACCCGGACTCATATCAGCCAAAATGATAGAGATTAATGGTGAACCTCATATCCTTGCTGTGACCCGGGACATTGAAGAACTTAAAAAAACTGAAGGGAAATTACTTGAGCAAACCCAACGCCAGGCACTCATACTTGAAACTGCCCGACAACTGACCGCTGACATGGAAGCGAAGAGTGTCTTTAAGCAGATTGCCACCCGCTCTAAAAAATTATTGAATGCCTACAGTTGTGATGTTTATTTGCTTCAAGATGACAAAAAAACCTTGAAACCGGTGGTAACCATTGATCCGGATTATAAGGACGAAATACTTAGCACAACAATTCAGGTGGGATCAAGTTTTTCCGGGCAGGCGGTAAAAAAACGCAAAACCCTTATTTTCAACGATGCTTTGAACAATCCTCTGGGGTCGCAGATACCAGGGACTTCCATCGAGGAACAGGAACGCGTAATCGTTTCACCCTTCATAATTGACGGGGAAGTGCATGGCGTTCTGTGTCTCAACAAGATCGGAACCAATTTTACAGAGGATGACCGGAATCTGGTGGAAATGTTTGCCATGCAGGCCTCCAGTGCCCTGAAAAATGCCCTTATCCATGATGATCTGCAGAAGGAAGTAAACGAGCGCAAAGCTGCTGAGAATGAGCTCAAAACCTATAAGGACCACCTTGAAGATCTGGTTGAAAAAAGGACCCGTGAACTGAATCGTTCAAAAGAAGCGCTGCGGCAGGAGCGGGATATTTTCATCGGTGGAGACGTGGTCATTTTTAAATGGAAAGATAAAATTACATCGCCGGTAGAATATGTTTCGCCCAACGTAAAAAAGATATTTGGTTATAAACCGGTGAAATTCCTATCGGGAGAACTGCTTTATTCCGATGTTGTGGTAAAATCTGATCTGTCACAATTAAAATATGAACTTAAGAAAGCTCTGAAGAAAAATGAGCACAAGATAACGCATCAACCCTACAGGGTGAAGCGTAAAGACAAATCAATCATCTGGCTGCAGGACTTCACAACGCTCATCAGGGATGCAAAAGGAAAGATATCGCATCAGGTGGGCTATGTTGTTGATATTACGGATAAAATTCTGGCTGAGGAGGAGTTGAAAGAAAAACAGACACAGTTAGCCCATGCGGGTAGGCTTTCCTCTCTTGGTGAAATGGCCACGGGGGTTGCCCATGAGATCAATCAACCGCTCTCTATCATTCGTGTTCAGGCTGAGGTCATGCGGTTTGCGGCGAAAAAGGGAAACCTCGAGTACGGTGAGATCGCCGAAGATGTGGAAGAGATCATGGAACAGGTAGATCGGGCATCCACCATTATCGATCGCATGCGGGAATTCGCACGAGTCGAAGTCAAATCAGAAGCACCCATCGATCTGAAGGAACCCCTCACCTCGAGCCTTGCCTTTTTCAGGGAGCAATTCAAAAACCATAATATCAAACTTGATACAGATTTCCAGATGAATCTGCCAAAAGTTAAGGTCAACCACCAGAGTTTCGAACAGATCGTTGTTAATTTCATGACCAATGCACGCTATGCTGTTGATAAAAGAAAGGATTCTGCTTCCCCCGATTATGTTAAGCAAGTCTCCCTGTCCACCTCATTCGATAAGAAAAGAGAATGTGTCATTTTAGAGGTTAAAGACAATGGGGTCGGGATGACCAGGGAAGAGCGGACCCGCTGTCTTGAGCCTTTTTTCACCGTAAAAGATGTTGCTGATGGCACCGGTTTGGGGCTTTCTATTGTTCACAGCATCGTCAAAGAATTTGCCGGCAGAATTGAAATTGTCAGTAAAAAAAATTCAGGTACGAGTATGCGAGTGCTGATCCCGATCAACCGGGCTAACTCAGCCAAAAAGAATTCAGTAAAAAAAGGAACATGATGAATCAGCTTCCTGAACGGATCAATGTTCTCCTTGTCGAAGATGAAGCCAATCTTTGCCATCTTATAAAAGATGGGTTAGAGCAGTCCTCTGCACGCTATAAAATCTATGCCACTTTTTCGGGCGAAGAAGCGATGGAGATCATGAAGAAAAATCATGTGGATGTTCTGATAACGGATATCCGCATGCCGGGTATAGATGGAATTGAACTAATCAAAAGCGGTATACAGCACGATCCCGATATGCAGTCTATCGTGATAACGGGTCATGGGGATCTTTCAAATGCCATCGATGCCCTCAGATTTGGTGCTGCTAATTATTTCCAGAAACCCATCAGTATAAAAGTATTGGATCTGGCGATAGAAAAAAGCCTTGAGAAATTAATGCTCACCAAACAAATTGCAGAGAGTGAGGCAAATTACCGCAGACTGTTTGATCTTTCACCCGAGGGTATAATTGTTTACCGTGATAATAGAATCGTGCTGGCCAATATGGCCGCAAAACAGATAATGGGCTGTAGCCAGGATGAGAGTCTTCTTGGGAAATTAATTTTGGATTTTATACATCCCAAACATCAAAGTGACATCGAGAAAATCGGGCAAAATGTAAAAGAATCGCAAACTGGATTGCCATTGACTTCTATGAAATTCATTCGATTGGATGCTCGAGAAATAGATGTCGAGATCAGAGGCATACAACTTACCTGGCGTGGATATCCAGCCACACAACTCATCTTTAGGGACATTAGCGAACATAAAAAAAGAAATTTGGAATTACAGAAATACAAAGGTCAACTTGAGGAGCTCGTTGCAGCAAGGACCGCAGACCTGGAAAAAGCCCTGACGATACTTCAAGAGGAGCGGGAATTATATCAGGAGGGACCCCTCGTCACTATAAGATGGATTAAGAAAGCAAACAAACCCACTTGCATCAATTATGTCTCTCCTAATATTAGGATGTTCGGCTTTACTCCCGATATGCTTACCTCAGGGAAGGTAAATTTATGGGAGCTTATCCATCGGGATGATTACGAAAGAGTTAAAAACGAGACGAAGATATTTTTCCAAAATAAAGAAAATAATCTGGAACAGGAATTCAGGATTTTGGATTCCCATGAAAATGTTCATTGGATATATTACATTCTAATAAGGCACAAAGAAAAACAGAATGCTACCGACCGGGTCTATCACAGTTTTATTCTGGATATCACCCATCGTAAGGTGGCACAGCACGAAGTT
>CAZIYQ010000284.1:0-3128 GCA_964543505.1 uncultured bacterium
CTTGGCGGGATTTACAATTTCGTGACCAAACGGGGAGCCTGCCGGGGTAAAAACTCAAAAATCTCCTGGACTCAGGTCGAAACCGGTTCCGCCGTTACCTGGAAATATCCCAGCTGTATCCTGCAGGGTGATAACTCAGTTGGTGAATTTTATTCGGTTGCCCTGACTAATAATTACCAACAGGCCGATACGGGTACAAAAATGATCCACATTGGGAATAATACCAATAGCACAATTATCTCAAAAGGTATCGCTGCAGGGAAAGGACAACAGACTTATCGAGGTGAAGTCAAAGTTCTGAAAAATGCCCAAAATGCCCGGAATTACTCTCAATGTGATTCGATCCTTATTGGGGACAAATGCGGTGCACACACCTTCCCCTACCTTGATGTGCGCAATCAGACAGCCCAGGTTGAACATGAAGCTACCACCTCAACGATCGGTGAAGAACAGATATTTTACTGTAATCAAAGAGGAATTGCCACAGAGGATGCGGTCTCAATGATCGTCAATGGCTTTTGTCGGGATATCTTTAAAGAGCTGCCTATGGAGTTTGCCGTAGAGGCTCAGAAATTGATGGAAGTCAGCCTGGAAGGCAGTGTGGGGTAATGCGGTCGTGTTCGACTCATCGATCAACCCAAAACCAATTAGAAAAATGAAAGCAAAAACCGATGCTTGATATACGCGATTTACATGTATCCGTTGAAGGAAAAGAAATCCTCAAAGGGATAAACCTCTCCGTCAAAGCTGGCGAGATTCATGCCATCATGGGGACTAATGGCGCCGGAAAATCAACTCTGGCCAATGTCATTTCAGGTAATGACAAATATCAAATCACAAAAGGACAGATTTTTTACAAAGGTCAGGACCTCACGGTACTCTCCCCTGAAAATAGAGCCTGGGAGGGAATATTTCAATCCTTTCAGTACCCCGTGGTCATTCCCGGTGTAAACAACATGTATTTTTTGAAGACGGCTCTGAACTCCCAGCGCAAATTCAGAGGCGAAGAAGAACTTGACGCCATGGATTTCATGTTGCTGATCCGTGAAAAACTCAAACTGGTTGATCTGGACGAGAGTTTTATTCACAGACCGGTGAACGAAGGATTTTCAGGCGGAGAGAAAAAACGCAACGAAATCCTCCAAATGATCACACTGGAGCCGCTTTTGAGTATTCTCGATGAGACGGATTCGGGATTGGATATCGATGCCCTCAAAACCATAGCCGAAGGGGTCAAAAACTTTCAGAATGACCAGCGTTCCTTCATCGTCATCACCCACTATCAAAGACTGTTGAATTATCTGGTGCCTGATCACGTTCATGTTCTGATGGATGGCAAAATAGTAAGGTCGGGTGGAAAAGAGTTGGCTATGGAGCTTGAAAAAAGAGGCTATGCCTGGCTGGGAGATCCTGCAGTTAAGATAGAATCTGAACAGACCCTGGAAAATTCGACGAACTGAGCCGGCAAATGATAAACACCATTGAAAGACAAATAGCTGCATCACAGATACGACATCGGCGAGTTCTCTCCCCTATATTACAGGATGGGAGAGATCAATTTCTCAATTTGGAGAAACCAAATTCGAAAATGGAAGACTGGCGTTTCACGAATGTTGCCCGTCTTTTAACCACTGATTACAAACTGCCCGAAAGCGATCTATCGCTGGCGAGGCAATTGTTAGAGGAATGCCGTCCCGTTAGCGGTATACGGCTGGTCATGGTCAATGGGAAATTTTCTTCAGACCTTTCTGACATGGATCGACTGCCCGGTGAAGTGGAAGCAATAACCCTGAGCGAAGCCGAAAAATATCCCAAAGTGCTAAAAGGTAAACTTTCTAAAATAGTATCAGCAGGCGGCAGTACATTTGCAGCTGCCAACACGGCCTTAATTGAGGAGGGACTTTTTTTAAGGATATCCGAGGATACAAATCTGTCCGAACCGCTGCAATTGTTGTATATCTCAACCGGACCAGACAACACTTATTCGGCTCCGCGTGCACTCGTTGTCACCGGAAAAAATGCCACTGTTAGTCTCATAGAACAGTTTATCGGCAGCGGTCATCAAAATTATCTCAGCAATTCCGTTAGCGAGATTTTCCTGGAAGCATCCGCCTCAATGAATTACTATCGCATCCAGCAAATATCCCCAATAGCAGATCACATATCCTCTCTGGGTTTTTCCCTGGCTGAGGGCAGCTCACTGAAAGCCGGCTTCTTCGACTTTGGGGGTCAATTGATCCGAAACGATATATCAGTACAGCTCAATGGTGAACGCTCCAGCTGTAAGTTGTCAGGCTTGCAGATTCTAACGGACAGTCAGCATTGCGATTACCACACCTTCGTCCGCCATGCGAGTCCACACTGCCAAAGTAATGAACTCTTCAAAAGCATATTAGGCGGCAAAGCCCGATCGGTATTTAACGGTCTTATCAGAGTGGATGAGGGCGCAGAGGGGACAGATTCTGTTCAGACAAACCGCAATTTATTACTCTCGAGCGAGGCCAGGGTGAACAGCAATCCGCAACTCGAGATCTATACGGACGATGTAAAATGCTCACACGGTTCTGCTACAGGTCAATTGGATGAAGACGCACTTTTCTATTTCCGATCCCGAGGAATTGCTCAAGCGGATGCCTATATGCTCATGGTGACCGGTTTTTCAAACGAAGTATTGGATCGCCTGTCCCATAAAGCCTTACGTGACTACATCGAATCTGAAATAATCCGTAAACTTGATCTTATTCAAAATAAGGAAATTGCCAATGGATAATTTCAGAGATCTGTATCAACAATTGATCCTTGATCACAATCAAAATCCCCATAATTTCAGGGAAATCCCCGATACCGATCTCGTGCAGGATGGGCATAATCCCCTCTGCGGTGACCGGATCAAAGTTTTCATCCGTAAAGACGGGCAGAGGATCAGTGACATCAGTTTTCTGGGCTCCGGATGTGCCATCTCAAAGGCTTCTGCCTCTATCATGACGACCATCCTGAAAGGGAAAACCGTTGAAGAGGCGAAAAAGTTATTTGCTGATTTCCATGAGATGATCACATCCGGGACAGCCGACCCCAAGGCGATGGGAAAACTGGCCGTGTTGGCGGGAGTTCATCAATATCCTGCCCGT
>CAZIYQ010000285.1:0-3111 GCA_964543505.1 uncultured bacterium
ACTACTTCGATGCCTTCGATGACGGCATCCCGTTTATGGGCTTTGCAGTTGTGCATAATGGTCTGATAGGCATCGGCTACCTCATCATCATTTTCGAGATTCAGCAGAACACCTCCCACATCACTTTTGTGCAGGATATCCCTGGAAACGACTTTCATGACCACTGGATGGCCTATCTTTCGGGCCATGGTAACGGCCCCTTGAATGGATTTTGCAACTGCCGATGCGGGGGCCGGAAGACCAACTGCAGACAGCAGTTCCTGCCCCTCGTGAGCCAGCAGAAAAGTGCGCTTGTCCGAACGGACTTTGTGGATTATTTTGGAGATCTTATCATAATCCAGCACCGTGTTTTTAAGCGGTAGACTTTCGTTATGTACGGCATCGTAGTGGCGAAACAGGGCTCCGAGAGGTGAAACAGACTCATAGACATCCCTGAAAATCGGTATATTCTCCCGGCTGAGCTCACGGATACTCATCTCTGCATTTTCACCTCCGAACAAGGAGAAAATGACGGGCATACCCTCTTGCTGATAGGCCGTGTGAACCTTCCGGATCATGCCGGTCAGCTCAGCGGAGGTGATCCGGGCCGTCTCACAATACAGGGCAATCACGGCGTGGATATGTTCATTCTTCAGGGCTGTCGTAAGGGCATCGATATATTCCTGGGTACTTGCCTCTCCGGTTAAATCTATGGGATTTTTCGTAGAGCCAAAGCCGTGGGTGACATCCCCGAAAAGGGTTTTAAGGTGCTGACTGTCTTCGTACAGATCGACATGGTATTTTTCACAGGCATCTGTTGCCAGTACGCCGACGCCTCCACCATTGGTGATGATCACCGTATTTTTCCCCTTGGGCAGATGCGTCGTGGGGAGGAATTTACACCAGTCCAGTGCCTCCTGAATGCTCTCGGAACGCAGTACGCCGCATTGTTTCATGATGGCATCGAAAATGACATCCGACCCCGCCAGAGAGCCGGTATGAGAAGCAGCTGCTATGGCGCCCCGTTTCGAGCGGCCGGACTTGATCACCACGACAGGCTTGATGCGTGTGGCCCTTTTTAAGACATCTACCAGTCGTTCACCCTGCTGGATGCCTTCAATATACATGAGGATGCTGCGGGTCTCTTTGTGGTTCATGAGATATTCCAGCAGATCGGCCTCATCGATGTCCGATTTATTTCCGACCGAGATGATGGCGGATAAGCCGATATTCTGAATGGCCGTTTTACCGATCATGGCCACGCCGAGGGCTCCGCTTTGGGTGATGATAGCCACATTGCCGGGTTTGATATCCCTGGGACCAAAGGTGGCATTCAGGGAGGCGGCAGAGGAATAGTGTCCGAAGATGTTGGGACCCAGGACGCGCATGCCGTGTTCTCTGGCGTAGTGGGTAATTTTTTGTTCTTCGGCGAGATTGCCGATTTCGGAGAATCCAGAACTGATGATGGAGATGAATTTGACAGATTTTTCAGCACATTGCCGCACCGCATCAAAGACGAATTTTGCCGGAATGGCAATGATGGCCACATCGATGGTACCGTTGATAGTCGAGAGTTCTTTGTGGACGGGGAGCCCCCTGATCACACCACCACCCGGATTAACGGGATAGACATTCCCCTTATAGCCGACATCGACAATGTTATTGAGGACCATCCCGCCAATCTTGCCGGGTTTGTTGGAAGCACCGACAACGGCAATTCCGCGCGGTTCAAATAAATATTTTATCTCCAAACTGTTCATCGGGGCTTTCCTTTGCTTTCGGTCTGATCTCCCTTTTGTAATCAAGGTGTTAAAGTCACCTGAAAATCAGGACTGAAATTTACGCTGATCGGGACTCACCTCACCCTGAAAAAGGTGGTTCTATGTCCCGGTTTTATGCAGTTGGCGGCAGGCAATTGCAGCTAACGCTATGTCCACAAGGTTTTGGTTGCCCGGTGATGCTCAAATAAGATAATATCTTCTCGATTATTGACTTATCTTATGAATAGTTAGGTTACAGCAGAAGGCTCTCGACAGGGCACCAAAAAATGGAAAACAAGGAATTAAGATGAATATAAATTTAGCCGTCCTCATTGATGGTGATAATATTCCATCAGCATTTTTAAAAGAAATGATGGAAGAAATAGCAAAATATGGGAATCCGACCATAAAAAGAATCTATGGTGACTGGACGAAACCTTATCTTTCCAAATGGAAAAACATACTTTTGGAAAACGCCATTACTCCCATTCAACAATATGGCTATACGACCGGAAAGAATTCCACCGATTCTGCCATGATCATTGATGCCATGGATATTTTATACTCAGAAAAAGTCAATGGATTCTGTATCGTATCAAGTGACAGCGATTTTACCAGGTTAGCAACTCGTTTAAGAGAAGCTGGCATGCAAGTAATTGGGATAGGAGAAAAAAAGACACCGAATCCATTCATTGTGGCATGTGATAAATTCATCTACATTGAAATTCTGAAGACCAAATCCAAAGAAAAAGAATCTGATGATGAGAAAGACCCTGGCAAAGAAACATTCGATAAAATTACCGTAAAGGAAATTAAATTAATTGCAACAACAATTACAGATCTATCAGATGATGAGGGATGGGCATTTTTAGGGGACGTTGGTAGTTTATTGCAAAAGAAGCAACCGAATTTTGACCCTCGAAACTATGGTTTTCAGAAGTTGACACCTTTGATTAAATCAATTGGAAAATTTGAAATAGAGCGACGAGAAAGCCCAAAGGGCCGGTATAAGTTGATCTTTGTAAAAAATAAAGAAAATAAACGTGCTCATAAATAATTGCCGGTTTGGTCAAATATTCGAGGCTTGTATCCGTTTTATTTCAGCGTAGATAGCTAATAAAGTAAACAGCAATAGTAGCTATTTACACCCCCACTATTTCTACAATAACAGTCGTGCTGCCATTATAGAATAGAACGTGACCACAAACAAGAAAGATTTCCGAAATATAAAAAGGATTGCATTTTTGATAAATGGAAAAGTCTAAAATAAAAATATTGGGGGTATCTAATACACTGCAGTAGCAGAATATCTTAATGGGATGTCGGGAGCAGTTCTACCCACGATCTCCCAAATACATAACTTATTTGATTT
>CAZIYQ010000286.1:0-3094 GCA_964543505.1 uncultured bacterium
ACAGGGACCTCTCTTATCAGGGGAAGGGATTAATTATTGATCCATCCGATGTCAATTCTGTGATCAATACGATTAGGGATAAGGTAAAAGATGAGCTTATTGTTTATGATATTACACGCTCCACCAAAGATTCACCCCGTCAAAAATTGCGGGTAAACGACCATATCAATCGAACGGGGATAAATCCACTGATCGGCAGGCAGGCGGCGTTGGGTGTAGATTTTACAGACCTGACAGATCTCTATGGCAAAACTGTGGACGGCATTGTAACCAATTGTCTGGGAGATCGATTTCGAGAGGACTCGTTTGAGTATCCGAGTGCCTGGCTGTGCAATATTTCCATTATCGCCAGAGCCTTGAATGTCAAGAAGATATCGGCTTTTCTGGTGAACATTCCGACAGACGGATTCTTGGAAATCCAGCACTAGGTTTGGAATTTTTATAAGCCATATCGCATGACGGAAAAAAAAGAAACAATCCCTGAAGAAATTGCGAACAGCATTACACATGCGATCGGTGCAGTACTAAGCATAGTTGCCCTGGTTCTGCTGGTAGTCCTCTCCGCCAGGCAGGGAGATGCCTGGAAAATCGTCAGTTTCAGCATCTACGGCGCAAGTCTGATATTATTATATGCGGCCTCAACCTTCTATCACAGTTTTCAATCTACGCGACTCAAACATTTTTTTCACATTCTGGATCATTCCTTCATCTACCTTCTCATCGCCGGCACCTATACACCCTTCACGCTGATATCTCTTCGCGGCGCCTGGGGTTGGAGCCTTTTTGGGGTTATCTGGGGTCTGGCAATTGCGGGGATATTTGTTAAGATGTTCTTCACAGGCCGCTATAACACTCTGTCGGTCATTTTTTATGTCCTGATGGGATGGGTCGTGATGGTGGCCATAAAACCGATGCTGGAGAATGTCCCTGCCGCGGGGCTCATTTTGCTGCTTTCCGGAGGAGTGCTCTATACGCTGGGTGTGGTATTCTACCGCTGGAAAAGTTTACCCTTCAGCCATGCCGTGTGGCATGTATTTGTGCTGGGAGGGAGTGCCTGCCATTTTTTCGCGATTTACACCAGTGTTATGCCGGCGGATTAACTGTCATTTAAAAAAATCAACCCCACGGCAGCGTCTTCAGCTATTGATGCAGAGTGATGTTATCGATTAGTCGGGTTTTACCGAAAAAAACAGCAACACTTACCAGGGCGTCCGCAGGAATCTCGTCAGAAAGCTCAGTTAAAAACTTATCATCCGCAACCGAAACATAATCTACTTTTGCCAAGGGTTCCTCGCGAATTCCGGCCTCGATTGTATTTCTGATAAGATTGGCATCTCTTTCTCCGGAATCAAAAAGGGCTTTACCGGCCAGAAGAGAGCTGTAAATAATCGTGGCGCGCTGTCGTTCATCTGGTGTTAGATATTCATTCCGGCTGCTCAAGGCCAGCCCATTCTTATTCCGGACGGTGGGACAGTCAACAATTTTGATATTATAATTTAAATCATCGACCATCTTCCGGATAACTCGTAATTGTTGGGCATCTTTCCTGCCGAAATAGGCAGAGGAGGGCTGGACGAGATTAAATAATTTTGCCACGATGGTCGTCACACCGCGGAAATGCAACGGGCGGCTGTTTCCCTCGAGTCCAATAGAGACCCCTTCCTCCTGCACATAAGTTGAGTGTCCGGGGGTGTACATTTCCATTTCGGATGGCAGGAAAACAACTGAAACGTCCAATTCACGAAGTGCAAAGAGGTCTTTGTCGAGGTTGCGGGGGTAGGCAGCAAGGTCTTCTCCGGGTCCGAATTGGGTTGGGTTGACAAAAATGCTGACCACGGTATTATCAGAGGAATTAACAGATTCTTTAACCAGCGACAAATGACCCTCATGTAAGGTCCCCATGGTTGGCACAAAACCGAGAGTACCGGAAATTCCACGCCGCCAATTTTGGAAATCAGGAACGCTGCTGATTTGCCTCATCATCCCCTGCAGAAAGTGCTTTTTGTACACTTTCCGTTAAATGAGTAAAATTTTCTTCCGTAGGGAATTCACCGGACTCCACAGCTTCTTTATAGTGTCGGACGGATTTGGTGATTTGAGTTCCCAAATGGGCAAATCGCTTGGTATGTTTTGGTGCAAAATCCCCCAAGCCTAAAATATCATGGAAAACTTGGATTTGCCCGTCACAGTCCGGACCAGCCCCAATGCCGATGGTTGGGATAGCAAGTTCTTCTGTGATCTGCCCGGCAAGTTCGGCCGGCACCCCCTCCAGCACGATTGAAAAAGCACCCGCATCCTGTACTGCCCGGGCATCCATTAAAATTTTGTGTGCGGCAGCTTCAGTTTTCCCTTGAACCCGATACCCTGACATCTGATGAAAAGACTGCGGTGTGAGTCCCACATGCCCCATAACCGGGATGCCGCAATTCACGATGGCGCTGATCTGCGGAACCATCTGTTTTCCCCCCTCAAGCTTGACAGCCCCAGCCCGGCCCCGTTTAATAAAAGCGCCTGCAGATCGCACAGCTTCTTCGACTGAAGGCTGATAAGTCATAAAAGGCATATCGGCCACAACCAAGGCATCCTTGGTCCCACGGGCAACAGCTGCGGTGAGCATCAACATTTCATCCAGTGAGGCGGGAATGGTTGTCTCATATCCCAGCATGACCATGGCAGCGCTGTCTCCAACCAAAATAATGGGGATGCCGGCCATATCGACCAATTGAGCAGAGGTATAGTCATAGGCGGTGAGGGCGGCAAAGGACCGTGCCTGATTCTTGAGTTTTTTTATCGCTTGAATGGTAATTTTTGACATTTAAAATCAGCTTAATTTAGGAGCCTGATATAGGGTTATTGAAAATGAGTTTTTGGCTTTCATCCGTATTCTAATTGACAGTTAGTGCATACGACAGACGGCCATCGAATGGTGTGGGGTGCTTCAGTATTTTCATGGTTTGCTGATGAATAAATCCCTCTCGTTTGTGATTATTGTAATTTATCGCAATTAAATCACGCAGTAATAATGAGGCATTTCCACAACAGTGAAAAAGAAGTATTTTAGGTCAACGGCCCATGATGGTGGAGACTGCCACCA
>CAZIYQ010000287.1:0-3085 GCA_964543505.1 uncultured bacterium
CTGCTCACATTGGATCTTCTGGGCAATCGAATGATTGATTTACGGCCAAAAACCGGCATTAAGCAAATTGTCATCACTTCAATCGGTGACTACCTGCCATTTCCTAAGAACATCCTCTTCCCTCTCGTAGCCAAAAAGAAAAAACTTTCTGCAGATGTAAAACCTGCTGAAAATGTATTCCGTTGGAAAGAGCTGTTAAAATCCTATCAGCCACACCCCAATTTCCCTGATATCTCTCATGAGGACACTATGCTTTACCAATATACAGGGGGAACCACAGGACCTTCCAAAGGAGTCGTATTGACACACGGTATCATGAGCAAGCAGGTTCAGCAGATCGCTACTTGGTTCCCGCAGTTTAATGCCGGAGAAGAAGTCATGCTGGGTGCACTGCCTTTCTTCCATGTATTTGGTCTGACAACTTCCATGAATCTATCGGTCTATTTTGGCTGGAAAAACATTCTCATCGCTAAGCCGCAACCAGACCAGCTGCTGGAGGCAATCCAACGATTTAAGCCCACTTTTGCACCTCTTGTCCCCACCATGTATATCGGCATCATCAATCATCCAGACTGCGAAAAAACCGATCTGACTTCGCTAAAAGGCTGTTTCTCTGGCAGCGCTCCCTTGCCGGTTGATGTGCTGCATGAATTCGAGAGAAAGACCGGAGCGATAATTGTCGAAGGCTTTGGTTTGACAGAGTCTTCACCCGTGACCCATATCAACCCCTTCGCCGGAGGTGCACGAAAAATAGGCAGCGTTGGAATACCCGTATCAAACACGGATTGCCGAATTGTTGACATTGAAGACAGCAGTATTGTCAAACCGGTCGGTGAATCGGGCGAGATCATCATGCGGGGTCCACAGATCATGAAAGAATACTGGAAAAAGCCGGAAGCCACAGCCTCAACGCTGAAAGACGGCTGGCTTTTTACCGGGGATATTGCCAAGATGGACGAAGACGGGTATTTTTATATTGTGGACCGTAAAAAAGACATGATTATAACTGGTGGGTTTAATGTCTTTCCCAGGGAGATTGACGAAGTGTATTTCGAACATCCGAAAATTCAAGAAGCCTGCACAATCGGTATTCCCCATAAAACTAGGGGAGAAGCCGCTAAAGTATATATTGTACTTAAGGAAGGCGGAACTGCCAGTGAAGATGAAATGTTAGAATATTGTCACGATAAACTGGCAAAGTACAAATGGCCAATAGAGATCGAATTTACCAGCGAATTACCTAAGTCAACAGTTGGTAAAATTCTACGGAAACAACTCCGAGAAATGAATCAAGCCAGACAAAAATAGTTACGGCTAATTCCTCCACAAAATGCACTCATGCTATATGGGGGAGATAACAATTCCCGGTTTAAGGAAAACTCAGGAAGCTTGGTTTTTCTTAGAATAGTAAAGGATCAGAGCGCCCAAGCCCACAAGAAAAAGGGTGCTGACAGGAGCAAAAGAACAGAGCGATTTGTATCCGAGCATACTTACTTCTGATGCCGAAGACACCGGAATCAAAGTGACGGCCGCAGCGATGAATAGAATTATCGCAATCAAGGTACGTGTAGCTGTATTTTGTTTTTTCATCTGATATTTCACTCCCCCGGTAATTTATTTTTCAAACCCTCTCCAGCGCGAATTAAATCAATTCCGCTTATTGCAGTGCGGTAAAATTACCAGGACTCAAAGATATCTGGCAATGCAACCCTCTTGTGTTGTGCCTTGTTTTTGAGCAGATCTGAAAAGCGGTAAAATGCCCCGGTAAGTGAATTTTCACCGAAGCATTTTGCCAGACCAAATTAATTATCCAATATGCTGTTGATCATAATGATCACGTCAAGAATATTTATTGAATTGTCCCCGTTCATATTGGCCAAATATGACTGCAGGGGTTCGAAATCAGCAATATGAATGATGTAATTTACCGTTTGTATTATATCCAAAATATCCAACGTGCCATCCTGATTCACGTCTCCCATCATAAGCGCCATGGGCTGCTGTGTCGTAATAAACAGGGCTGACTCATCTGTCAGTTCCTGTGCCGCCGTTGGATATTCATTATCGAAGGTGTACTGTAGCCCCATGTTGCCCAGCTCATTTTTTATCCCAATGGTCGCATGACAACCGTGGCGAGGTGGGGAAGAATTGTAATCCCCAACTGTCGTATTGTTGAACACATTATACTGCAATAAGATCTCATCATCTCCCGTTATCGTATTTGAATCATAAAGGATGGCTTGGAATGTTTGGGGATTATCAGGATAACTTGAGTGCAGTCCTGACCATTCGATGATCACGTAACCCTCCGTTTCGTTCACAAACTTATAAACCTGGCCACCCTGTGTGGTTTTAAGGTCATCCCAGAAAACAGCTAGCATCGGAGAAGGTCCTCCTGCCCCTGGAATGGGATAATTGCGAAAGGATCTTAAATCCGTATGTCCAAAGCCAATCCAGCCATTGGTACTTACAGTTATTTCATCATAGTCGATGCCATAGAAAGTGAATGTAAATGGTAGATCAATATGCGCTGATTGCTGACTAATAGGCAATCCATAACTCTGATCATTCATATTCAGACTTGTACCCTGCCCCCCGTTATCCGGATCAATTTCCTGCCAGCTGTAGGGCAAGGCCAGATTGTAGCCCAGGTCCTCGGTCCCATAGATGTAATATCCATGTTGATCAGGACCAAGTGGCTCATTGACGGATGTCTCACCCACCTGCAATGGCAGATAGACGATATCCTGATAGCCGTCAGCACTTTGCAGATGGAGTTCAACCGCTAAAACGGACCCGTTGATGATATCCGGACTGGTTGCTACCGTGAAAGATCCAACGGAAATGACCGAATCTCCGGCTGGAATATCCCCCCAACTTAGCGATCCGTTTTCAATGTCCAGGGAAGATGGAACATAGATCACGTCAGCAATGACATCCGACAAAGCCAGTGAACCCACATTTTGTAACTCAACAGAAATCTCTGCAGTATTACCGTGATAGAGAGTTCCACTGGTCACTGAATAGTCCTGAAAAACGAGCCGCCCTCCTTGAATTTCTAAAGGAAGCAATGAGAACCAGCTGT
>CAZIYQ010000288.1:0-3048 GCA_964543505.1 uncultured bacterium
TTGAGGGGGAGTCAGAGGGGGTCAGAAGACAAGGCTTCATTCTCCCCCTATTGAGGGGGAGTTAGAGGGGGTCAGGATTGACAAGACAACATACAAAACAACCAAGAAAGGGAAAACCATAAATGAGATCCAGTCCGCGACTCCATCCAGACAAATTGTATCTTGTACTCGCAGCGGTCTTCATTGCTGCCCTGGTGTGCTCCAATCTCATCTTCCAGAAGTTTTTTGTATGGCAAACCTGGCTGCCCTTCATTGGCCATTACACCTTTGAGATATCCGTGGGAATTCTACCCTATCCCATCACTTTTCTGGTTACCGATATCGTTTCCGAGATTTACGGCCGTGAGAAATCCGATCAGATCGTCATAGCCGGGCTCATCGCCAGTTTTTTCATTTTCGGAGTCATCCTGATCGCCAATGCGCTGCCGGCAACGGAATGGTCACCGGTGGGGAACCCCGTCTTCAGCAAGGTCTTTGGACTCTTCGGACCGGCGGTCTTTGCCTCCATGCTGGCCTACCTCGCCGCTCAGTTTATCGACATTCGCATCTTTCATTTCTGGAAAAGATTGACCGGAGGTAAGCATCTCTGGCTGCGCAACAACGGTTCCACCATCGTTTCACAACTGGTGGACACCAGTACGGTACTGCTGCTGCTCTGTGGTTTCGGTGTCATCGAGTGGCACCGTTTTTCTTCCCTGCTGGCCAACGGTTTCTTGTTCAAGGTGATCATCGCCCTGCTGGACACCCCCTTTTTCTACGGTCTGACGGCCCTGTTGAGAAGGCATTTCGGACTAAAACTCGGCGAGGAAATCGGCTATTTGGACTTGCCCGCAGTTGAGAGCTATTCTGCAAACTAATCGCTGGAATAGTTGAGCCACCATGATTTTTTTCAGAACAGCGGAAAAACTGTTGTCTAAATACACGGGCAATTCATTATATTCTCGAGTATTTTCAGCCAACAATTGAATTAATTGAAGGTGATTTGTTTTAATGCTTATACACAGAATCCAATATTGCTATCAGACAAGTCACCGCGGCCGGAACAACAAACCTTGATATGTATGTGAACTAACTAACAACCAAAAAGAAGGAAATAAAATGAAGAAATATTTTAGTTTTATTGCAATTCTGATAATTACCATGAGCGTTATTTTTGCTGCTGTCGGTGGAACACCGGGAACTCAGGAGTACAGGGATAAGGTAATTCAGAAAATGCAGGATTCAATTTCATCTGGAACATTGATCTCTGATAACCAGGGAGAATTTACCATCGAAGAACGGATGGCTGAATTAATGGAGAATGTACCAGTTACCTTACCGGATTACGACCTGATTAAAGCGGAGTTGTATGACATATTAATCAACGACAAACCGACATCGGATGAGCCCTATGATGCCTCGCTCTATGCTACCCCGCGGGTTGGGGGTGACACAGTTGACGATGCAACCGTGATAGGAGCTCTCCCATATAATGACACGGGTAATACATGTGGTTTTCAAAATGACTATGATGCAACCTGTCCTTTTAGTGGTGGTACTGCACCGGATGTGGTTTATTCATATACCCCGGTGGCGGATGAATCAGTTGATATCACCCTTTGCGGTGGATCCACTTATGATACAAAACTATATGTCTATGATTCAAATCCGCCTATTGCAGATAATGAAATTGCTTGTAATGATGATTCGTGTCCAGGTTATGTTTCTGAGTTGCTTGGCGTACAGCTGACCGGCGGAACCACATACTATATTGTCGTTGATGGTTATGGTTCATCAAGTTGTGGTGATTATGTCTTGGATATTACAGCGACACCCGAACCTGATCCGAACCTGACCTGTGATACAGCCCTGCCCTATACAGTAGTTAATGATCCCCCTGTCACTGGTGCCATCGAAGCTTACGGCGAAAGATGGTGGTCTGTTGAGGTTAACGATGATTTCCTGAATGTGGATTTTTCACTCTGCGGGTCAGATTATGACACCAAGCTGGAAGTCTGGGCGGATTGTGCCGATGGAACCTATCTGGCCTATAATGATGACTCTGCCGAATGCAACACACGAGCGCTGCAGTCCTTCATCTCGCTAGCTACTCCTACCCAGGGAACCTATTATGTGAAAGTCTATGGATTTGGTTCTTCTTCTGGAAATTACACATTGGAAGTGACCGGTGTTTTGCCCATATACGGCTGTACCGATCCAATTGCTGAAAATTATGGCTATGACTGTGCGGGCAACGATATGGGTGTACCGACTATTGATGACGGCTGCTGCGAATATATCTTGGGCTGCATGAATCCCTTTGCCTCTAATTTTAACCCTGACGCCTCTATCGATGACTGCTCCTGTGTCTTTGACGGCTGTGATTGGCTGGTGATAGATATCATGACTGGTTCCTACGGTAGTGAAGTCTCCTGGGATATAACGGGTTTTGATGGCACTGTCTGGGCTTCAGGGGGTGGCTACTCAAGCAATTCAAACTACTATGATGGAATCTGCCTGCCTCCTGACACCTATTCCTTCAATGCCTATGATGCCTACGGTGACGGCTGGAATGGCGGTACATTTGCACTTTCCCCATATTGCGGAGACCCCTTCATAGAAGACGGTCTCACTTCCGGGGATTTCGGTCAATGGTCCTTTGGATGGCCACTTATTTTTGGCTGCACCGATCCTATAGCTGAGAACTATGGTGTCGACTGTGACGGTGTCCCCGTTGAAGACCCCACCATGGACGACGGTTGCTGCGAATATATCATGGGTTGTACTAATCAAGATGCCATGAACTACAATCCTGATGCCACAATGGATGATGGTTCCTGTGTGTGCATTAATCCACCTTCCAATATTTCCGCTGTAGCAGGGAATCATACGGTTGACCTGTCCTGGTCAGTCAATCCCTCCTGCGGTGAAGATTTAAACATGGGCTACTGGGATGGTCCTCTCAATAATGCCTTTTATTTTTACTCAACCATTGAAGCAGGCTATGCTCATGGGATACGTTTTGACGCTACAACCCGTGACGCGTTTGATGTACAGGCTGCTTCGGTG
>CAZIYQ010000289.1:0-3026 GCA_964543505.1 uncultured bacterium
GGCGCAGATACGGTTTTTGCACAGATAATAAAATTGGTGGAAAAAGCTCAGGGCACCAAGGCTCCCATACAGGAACTGGCCGATAAAATCGCTGCTGTTTTCGTCCCCGTTGTTTTATCCCTGGCCATCCTTTCTGCTAGTTTCTGGTATATCGCAGGAACCCTCGGGATGCTGTCTATTAACCATCCCCTGGCATTTGCGATGAACATATTTATCTCGGTACTGATCATCGCCTGCCCCTGTGCGCTCGGTCTGGCAACCCCCACTGCTGTGGTGGTGGGGACAGGCCTGGGAGCCAGGCTGGGCATACACTTCAAATCCGCCGAAGCCCTCCAGCAACTCAGCAAAATGAATACGGTTGTTTTTGATAAAACCGGCACATTGACCCAGGGGAAACCCGTCATCACAGATGTGATTCCCGGTGAGAATGAAGCTCTGTTTCTCGAGATTTTACATACCCTCGAGATGAGATCTGAACATCATCTCGCCTCGGCGATCCTGGAATATACATTGAAAAAAAATGTCCCCGCTTTGACCCTGACGGAATTCAACAGCGATGCGGGTTTGGGAATATCGGCAACAATTGAGCATTCAGTCGCCCGGGTTGGCTCCATCAGATACCTGAAAAGTGCAGGAATTCCACTTTCCGAAGAAGTGCTTAGTTCTGAAACTCAATTAAAGCAGCAGGGGAAAACCATCATTCACGCCGCCCTCGACAACCAGTGGCTGGGTCTCGTGGGCATTTCGGATGAGATTCGCACCGAAGCCGAGCCTGTCATTTTTGATCTGCACCGAAATAAGATTGAATTGTGGCTGGTTACGGGAGATAACCGAAAAACTGCGGAGCTGATCGGGAAACTGTTGGGCATCAAAAATATTCTGGCAGAGTCCATGCCGGCCGAAAAGGCAAAAAAAATCCAGGATCTGAAGGCTCAAGGTAAAATCGTGGGAATGATCGGCGACGGTATTAATGATGCCCCTGCACTGGCCATGGCGGATATTGGCATTTCCATCAGCAACGGCACGGATATCGCCATCGAAACTTCAGATCTGGTATTGATGCGCCCCGATTTGACGGGTGTTGTACACGCTGTCCTGTTAAGTCGGCGAGTCGTGAGGAAAATAAAACAGAATCTTTTTTGGGCATTTTTCTACAATATCGCGGGCATTCCCATTGCCATGGGCATCCTGTATCCAGTTACGGGACATCTGCTGAACCCCATGATCGCCGGTGCTGCAATGGCCTTCTCTTCGGTGAGCGTTGTCGGGAACACCCTGCTGCTGAAGAGGGATAAAAAGCTCAACCGCTCCCTGAAACAGCCCTTCCACAGCATCGATTGATGCCCAGAACAACAGGCATTATCCCCGCCTTATCAATCTACCTCTGGCGGTTTATCGTCAGGCGGTGTCGCTTTGTCCGGTACGGACGGTTTGGTTTCAACCGCCGCCATCAGGTGTACGGGATGTCCGGAAGTCCGGCTGAGATACCGCTCATAATAGGCCAGAACCAGGCAGGTCATGGGCAGAGCGATGATGAGTCCGAAAAAGCCCAGTAATTTCCCCCAGACAGACAGCGACAGCAGAATGATGGCCGGGCTCAACCCGGTAACTTTACCCATAATGCGGGGCACCAGCACCATATCCTGAATAGCCTGAACGATAATGAACACGCTGCCTGTCAGCGCAAGCAGCACCCAGAAATTTCCGCCACTTTCCAGAGCCTGCAAAGCGGCCAGAAATAATGCGGGGATCAGGCCGATGATTTGAAGATATGGCACCATATTTAAAAGTCCGATAAATAGTCCCAGCAGGATGCCCAGGGGCAATCCGATAATGGAAAAGCCCAGAGCAAATAAAACCCCTACGATAGCCGCTACTGCCGCCTGCGCTCTGAAATAACGATTCATGGCCAGGCTGAATTCATCCACGAAAGAAACGATGCGTTCCTGGTACCGGGAGGGGATGAGATCACGCCAGCGGGTCTGAACTTTATGAAAATCCAGTGATAAAAAAACGAGATACATGCCTATTACAGCCAGACCGATCAGGCTCATCAGAATGGATGCGGCTCCCGAAATGACATTCCAGGTCCCTGGCAGTATTTTGGTCAGGATTTTCTCCCCGACCTGCCAGAAATTATCTGTCCGGAAAAAATCCTGAACGCCCTGAGACCCGGCCCAGTCCCGGATCGCGGCCCAGATATCCGCCGGCAGCAGGGCCCCCACCTTTGCAGACAGATCCGAATTTGAGACCAACTCTGAAAGTGTTTTACCCATATTGGAGATTTCCGTGAGGATCAACGGGAAGATCAGCCAGCCGGCAAGCACCAGCAGTACGACAATCAAAAACAAACTGATCAGAACCGCGGACACACGGCTGCGGATCTTTTTTTGAATCCAGTTCACCAGCGGATTGATGAGATAGGCCAGCAGCAGGGCCACGGCAAAAGGAATCAGAACATCGCTGAGATATCCCAACAGCCACACAATGCCCCATAAAACGGCCAATGTAATTCCCAGATGGATCACCCGATCAAAAGTATAGACGGCCTCTTTTGATTTCATCTGTCTCCTTCATAAATTTTATCGGTAATGTTTCATAAAATGCTTGGTAATTACCAAGATGCTGCAGATTTTTTACTGTGATGGTAATATTAATCAACGAAAAAACAAAGAGCAACACCCCTGGCAGGTAAATTAAGACCCTCAGAGCAGATGAGAAAAGAAATTGAATCAACCATTTGGTCCATCGAGATCTGAAAACGAGGAAGCCTTTGAGCTGTTAGCCCGGGGTTAGTCAAATTTGCCGGTTCAACAGATGACCGGATTCACCGGATTGATGCAACCCGGCGAGTGCGATCTTATATCCTCACACTGAGACTTTCGCTGCATTCTAAAAAGCATTGATGTTAGCCCACGCTTTTAATCGGGGTCTAACAGACGGTGCTTACACCACAAACCGTTTAAACGGTTTGTGTGAGAGCTGTTTTGGGATAAACCCGCCAGTGTTCCTCACTGTCGGGCAGG
>CAZIYQ010000290.1:0-3007 GCA_964543505.1 uncultured bacterium
CTTACAAAAGAGCAGGAAAAACAGATTCAGCGAATGATTATCGATAAGACCCCCGGACAATGCCAATTAGAGACTGCTTGCCCGACTTGGCGGGGAAAGCGGCTATAAACCACTTTGCGATCATCTTTGAAGAACGAATTGAACAATACCTGTAAAATGCTGTTTACACAAAATCCAGTACACCCCCGTGAATTTTGTAATACAAACTCCGATGATTTACGAAAAAAATCCATCAACATGTCTTCAGATGTTGACCGAATGATTGATTCAATTTTTTTTCTCTTGTACTCTCGATGGTCTTAATTTACTTGCCATGGGTGTTGCTCCTTTGCTTTTTTGTTATTTATTCTACTAAATAAAATTAAAACAATTTGCAGCACCCTGTTTAATTTTTACACAATTTATTAGACATTACCGTTGCCCGGTGATGCTCAAATAAGATAATATCTTCTCAATTATTGACTTATCTTATGGATAGTTAGGTTATAGCAGAAGGCTCTCGACAGGGCACCAAAAAATGGAAAACAAGGAATTAAGATGAATATAAATTTAGCCGTCCTCATTGATGGTGATAATATTCCATCAGCATTTTTAAAAGAAATGATGGAAGAAATAGCAAAATATGGGAATCCGACCATAAAAAGAATCTATGGTGACTGGACGAAACCTTATCTTTCCAAATGGAAAAACATACTTTTGGAAAACGCCATTACTCCCATTCAACAATATGGCTATACGACCGGAAAGAATTCCACCGATTCTGCCATGATCATTGATGCCATGGATATTTTATACTCAGAAAAAGTCAATGGATTCTGTATCGTATCAAGTGACAGCGATTTTACCAGGTTAGCAACTCGTTTAAGAGAAGCTGGCATGCAAGTAATTGGGATAGGAGAAAAAAAGACACCGAATCCATTCATTGTGGCATGTGATAAATTCATCTACATTGAAATTCTGAAGACCAAATCCAAAGAAAAAGAATCTGATGATGAGAAAGACCCTGGCAAAGAAACATTCGATAAAATTACCGTAAAGGAAATTAAATTAATTGCAACAACAATTACAGATCTATCAGATGATGAGGGATGGGCATTTTTAGGGGACGTTGGTAGTTTATTGCAAAAGAAGCAACCGAATTTTGACCCTCGAAACTATGGTTTTCAGAAGTTGACTCCTTTGATAAAATCAATTGGAAAATTTGAAATAGAGCGACGGGAAAGCCCAAAAGGCCGGTATAAGTTGATCTTTGTAAAAAATAAAGAAAAAAAAACAAAACGTGCTCATAAATAATTGCCGGTGATTCAACTCCGGAGGCAGAACTCCTGGGCTGGTTTCTCATGGTCAAATCGGGCTTTGACGTGAAAGTGGGCCATCTTGATGATACGATCGTTCTCCTGTCGCCCACGAACCGCATAATTTATGATGTGCCCTATTTTGAGATTGTCGGTCAACGCTATTATGCGAACATTTTTGATAAAAACGCCGATAAAATTGTAAAATTAAAAACCCACGGCGGGAAATATCAGGAGGCAAACGAAAGTATCTCCGTCGAATTGCCGGTCCTGCCGAATCTGGGCGGAGTATTTGTCAAAAAGGAATATCCCTTTTCTTATCAATCGGTGAGCTATGTTCCAAATTTGGTGTACAATTCAGCCGAGGTGGAATTCCTGGAGACCCGCCCACAAACGGAACTGGACGTTTATTTTGCCGCATCCCTGTCTGATGGCACGAAAAAATCACTTTATGAAGCCTTCAACCTGCTGGTCAGTGGTAAATCCCGGGGCGAGGCTTTGGATCTGATCCTGCGTTTTGTACAGACCGCCTTTGCCTATGAGACGGACGGCGAACAGTTCGGCTATGAGAAACCCCTCTTCCCTGACCAAACTCTGCATTTCCCCTACTGCGACTGTGAAGATCGCTCTGTGCTGTTCGCCCGTATGACGGATGAATTGCTGGGGCTTAAAGCCGTCGGTCTGCGCTATCCCGGGCATGTTGCCGTGGCGGTGAGGCTGGATATTCCACTGGAAGGCGATCACATCGAAGTAGGAGGTGAAGATTATCTGATCTGCGACCCCACTTACATCAACGCCGGCATCGGCATGTGCATGCCTCAATTCAAAGGAGTTACACCGGAGATCGTCTCATTCTGAATCTAACAGGGCTCGACGGTTTCGAGACAGATAGCGAGGAGGGTATCTTCTTTCGATTAAATTGAAATGAAGCGGTGAGTAAAATTAAAGTATGCGGCGATGAGCCGTGAAAGATAAAGAAGAACAATTGCGTTTAGCCCTCCAATTTGGCGGCATAAGCACAATAGCATATATACGCACGTTCAGGCACATTCAGCTAAAGCTGATCAAAATCCCTATGTGCTTCGCACTCCCGGTCTTTTGAAAATGTGCCTGAATGCCGCGCTAAACCAAATTGCTCTTTTGTTTTTTTGCTGACAGGCAGGCGCTCGACCAGAATTATAAACTGAATAAAGGATAAAGAAAATAGATGGCAATTAAAAAATCAGAATTATACAGCTCACTTTGGAAAGGCTGTGATGAATTAAGAGGAAGCATGGATGCGAGCCAATACAAAGATTATGTATTGGTTTTACTATTTATGAAATATGTATCCGACAAAGGCGGAAAATTAGTCGACATTCCTGAAGGCGGAAGTTTTGAGGATATGATAAAACTAAAAGGGCAAAGCGACATTGGTGATAAAATCAACCAAATTATTGGAGAACTTGCCAAAGCAAACGACCTGAACGGAATTATCACAGTTGCTGACTTCAATGATGATGAAAAACTTGGTAAGGGAAAAGACAAAGTTGACCGACTTAGTAATCTGATAGAAATTTTTGAAAACGAAGGATTAGATTTTAGCGGAAATCGTGCTGAAAATGACGACATTCTCGGTGATGCCTATGAATATCTAATGCGGCACTTTGCTACCGAAAGTGGAAAAAGCAAAGGGCAATTTTATACTCCTGCCGAAGTATCAAGGATTATGG
>CAZIYQ010000291.1:0-2996 GCA_964543505.1 uncultured bacterium
AGGGAGAGGTTTTCAATAAGCCGCCCATTTTGATAATCCTGTACCAGCTGATAAATGATGGCCTGTGATATTGCGGTGATCAGCTCCAGCTTTTTCAGTGATCTCTGGGCATCAAATATACGAAATTCGAGAGTCCCAAAATCCAGACTCGGCCTAATCTTCCACCACACATGCCTGGGTTTCGCAATAGTTTTAGTCCGTTTCCATAGCTCGACAAGGTTTTCATAATCAGCAAAATGGTTAAACTGCATGGGGATATTTGTGCGTGGGAAAATTCCGAATTGAAAAGTCCTGGCAGACTGCATTCCCGTATTTTTGCCTGCAAAAAAAGGGGAATTAGCACTGATCGCCAACAAAGGGGGAATCCATCTGCGCAGGGCATTGCAGACATGAATCGCCGTTTCAGCTCCGGGGACGGCAATATGCACGTGGGTGGAAAAGGTCATATTCTGAGCTGCGTAATAGCACATCTGATCCGTAACCCAATTATAACCTTCTGAATTCACGTAGGACTGGGTTCCGGGGATTGCAGTGGGGTGGGTTCCGCTCATGCCAATGCGATACCCAATATCATCACCGCGGTCTTTGATCATGTTTCTTAATTTGACGATTTCACTAATGGCCTCGTGAACTGAACTACAGACGGGAGTATTAGATTCAAGCTCTGACAGCATCAGTTCATAGCTGAATCTGGAGTGATAGTCTTCAGGTATGCTGGCCATAAACTCATTGACCCTATTGATCAGATCACCTGTGTGAGGATGGCAGAGCATATATTCTTCTTCAATCCCAATTGTATAGGGATGCTTGTGCTCAAATACTGTCTGTGTCGACGTCAACTATGGGGATTCCTTTTAATTTTGAGTGAATGAACTATTTCAAAATTGGCGGATTTGAGCGGTACCCTACAAATTGAAAATCAATTATTTGATCTTTTGTCAAATGACTGACGTTTCCTGCCATTCCCCGAAGACAATTTTCATGGCATCCACAATTTCACCCACTGTGACATAGGCTTTCGCGGCTGATATGATGGCGGGCATGATATTATCATCATTTTTGCAAGCTGCCGTTATCGCTCCAAGGTAGTTCTTCACAGCATTTTCATCGCGAGAGATTTTCAAGTTCCGGAGTTTCTCCACCTGCTGGTCTTCGATCTCTCCACCGATCTCAAGGATGGGGATCTCTATTTTTTCATCTTCTTTACAGAATTTGTTCACAGCAACCACATATCGCTCTTTGCGATCGACTTTCTGCTGATAAGCCGATGAAGCCTCTGCAATCTGTCTTTGCTGGTAACCTTGCTCAATTGCATTTACAACACCCCCCAGCTCTTCTATTTCTTTAAAATAGGCTTCTGCTTTGGATTCAATTTTGTCGGTCAGCTCTTCGACATACCAGGACCCACCGAGTGGATCCGCGACGTTGGCTACTCCTGTTTCGAAGGCAATCAGCTGCTGCGTACGAAGTGCAATTTCAGCGGCTTTGCGGCTGGGTAGTGCCAGAGTCTCATCCATCGAATTAGTGTGCAGAGACTGTGTGCCTCCCATAACCGCAGCAAGGGCTTGAAAACCTGTTCGAGCAATGTTGATTTCCGGCTGTTGTGCCGTAAGAGAATATCCGGCCGTCTGCGTGTGAAAACGGAGTTTCCAGGAAGCGGGATTTTTGGCTCGGTACTTATCTTTCATATGCCTCGCCCAAATCCTGCGGGCTGCCCGAAATTTAGCGATCTCTTCAAAAAAGTCCAGATGTGAATTGAAGAAAAAAGAAAGTCTTGGTGCAAAGTCATCCACATTGAGCCCTCGATCAATACCGTATTCAACATAGGTGAAGCCATCCGACAGGGTAAAAGCAAGTTCCTGGGCTGCTGTTGAGCCGGCCTCCCGGATATGATAGCCGCTCACCGAAATCGTATTGTACTTGGGGAGATATTTCGTACAGAACTCAATCATGTCTGTAATCACGCGCATGGATTCCTTGGGCGGAAATATCCATTCTTTTTGGGCAATATATTCTTTGAGAATATCATTTTGAAGAGTACCCCGCAGATCTGCAATAGTGGCACCCTGCTTTTCGGCAACAGCAATATAAAAAGCCAACAGGATTACCGCCGGTCCATTGATCGTCTGCGAGACGCTCACACTTCCAAGGTCGATCCCCTCAAAAAGGGTTTCCATATCAGCGAGTGAACTCACCGCAACACCGCATTTCCCTACTTCTCCCTGTGCAAAAGGATGATCCGAATCGTAGCCCATCAGCGTTGGCATATCGTAGGCCACGGATAAGCCGGTCTGGCCCTGATCCATCAAATACTTGAACCGTTCATTGGTGTCTTCCGGACTGCCGAACCCTGCAAATTGACGCATGGTCCACAACCTTCCACGGTACATATTCGGGTGAACTCCCCTAGTATAGGGGTATTGCCCCGGAAAGCTCAGTTTTTCCAAATAATCGTCGGAGGGGATTTCAGGCGTATAGAGGTGTTTTACTTTCTCACCGGAAGCCGTGTCGAAGTTATAGGGCCTCTCCTTGGAAGATTCAACGGCTTCTTCCCATATTTTTTTACTTTTTCTGTATTGATCAGTCATTCTTTTCCCCTCGCAACAGCAATATTTTTTGGAGAATTCCCTCGGGGGTGAACCCCAACTCATTCAATTGTTCACTGCGTGTTGCGTGTTCAATATATTCATCACCGATTCCCATGCGATCAAGCACCACTTCAATTTGCTTGTCGTTGCAGAATTCCAGAACGGCACTTCCAAACCCGCCTGCCAGAATCCCCTCTTCCATTGTTAGAATATATTTGTGATCCGAAATGAGCTTTAAGAGCATTTCCTCATCCAAAGGTTTAATGAAACGAGAATTAACCACTGTGGGTTCAAAACCAAATTTTTCGGTTAATGTGCTCATGGAATGCAGTGCAATCTCAACCATGCTGCCAGTCGCCAGCAGAACTACTTCCCTACCCTGATGAAGAATTTCCCAGCTGCCAATAG
>CAZIYQ010000292.1:0-2996 GCA_964543505.1 uncultured bacterium
GTTTAGCGATTGGTATTGGTATGCTGGCTTTCGCATCATTTGGTTGTGGAATTGGCCAGGGGATTGCGGTTGCCGGAGCTTCATCTGCTGTAGCAAGACAACCAGAGCTGTTCGGAAAAATTCAGATGCTCATGTTTATTGGTCTGGGATTTATCGAAGCATTAGCAATATATTCATTGGTTTTGTCCTTTATTTTAATGGGAAAATTGCCGGACACCGGAGCGGTTTTAAAGGTACTTGGGCACTAATAGAAATTCAAAGTCTTTTGCGGTTATGCCTGACTGTATAAATACCGGAGTAACATGTCTGCGTAAAGGCTTAGGGGACAGGTACGGATAAAATGAAAGCAGTAACATGGGAGACTAAATGTGGGAAATTTATTAGACGCGTTAGGCGTTGATTTCAAAATGGTCTTCATCCAGGCAGTAGGATTTTTAATTCTGCTGATATTGATGAAGAAGTTCCTCTTCGGCAAGATTAAGGACGTAATAAGGGCCAGGGCTGATGAGATAAAAGATACGTACAAGAAAAGCGAAGATGATAGGGCTGAGGCTGCAAGGCTGAAAGAAGAGTACCAGCAAAAAGCAGTAAAAGCTGATGAAGCTGCTGAAGCGAAAATCCAGATTGCGGTAGAAAAGGCGAAGGACATCAGTGACGAAATGCTAAAAGAGGCACATCAGACGGTCTCGGATGAAAAAATCAAGGCACAACTGAACATCGAAATGGAAAGGAAGAAAGCTCTGGCAGAAGTAAGAAACCAGGTTGTTGATCTGACAATTCTTTCAACTTCCAGATTGATTAAACAATCAACAAAACGTGAAACGGCAGAGAAATTAGTGGATGATGTTATTAAGGGAGTGGGGAAACTGTCTTGATACAAGAGAGCTTAATAGAAGGTTATGCACAGGCGTTATTTGAAGTGGCCGTTAAAAAAGGCGATACCGGGGATATAGAAAAAGATCTTGATGGTATTAAGCAACTGCTAAGTACAAATAAGGAATTTCGTAGTATTCTGTACCATCCGGCAATTACTAAAACCGATAAGAAAGATATTGTTGACAAAGTCATTGTGTCTCAGTGCTCCAGTAAGTGGGTTAAGAACCTTCTCTTTGTCCTGATTGATAAGAGAAGAGAGAGGATACTGGATTATCTGCCGGACGTATATAAAGGCGTTGCAGGACGAATCCGGGGAGTAGTGCCCGTAAAAGTTCAAACAGCAATTCCATTGACCGAAAACCGGCTTGATAAACTTAAGAAAAACCTGGAAAAACTGACGAAGAAAAAAGTCGAAATAGAAACAGAGGTTAATAAAGATATCATCGGCGGGATGATAATCAGAATTGAAAATAAAATAATTGATGGCAGTATCGTTAACCATCTGAAAAATCTAAAAAAGAGTTTGTTAAAGACTGCCTTTGCCTAAGGGCGTTTTTATTTTGTGGGGGTATATAAGGTATGACTGTAAGACCAGATGAAGTTGCTTCGATAATAAAGCGTGAAATTGAGAAGTACGAAGACAAATTAAAGATGGAGAGCGTTGGTACAGTTCTTCAGGTAGGAGATGGTGTTGCCAGGGTCTATGGGCTGGATGACTGCATGTCAAACGAACTGCTGGAATTTCCGGGAGGAACTTACGGAATAGCCCTTAACCTGGAAGAAGACAATGTTGGTTGCGTTTTGCTGGGTTCAGATAAAGATATAAAGGAAGGCGATACCGTAAAGACGACAGGCAGGATTGTGGAAGTTCCTGTTGGAGAGGGGTTGCTTGGCAGAGTCGTAAATGCACTTGGCCAGCCGGTCGATGGAAAAGGACCTGTTGCTTCTGATCAATCACGACCGGTCGAAGGTCCTGCACCCAACGTTGTTGAAAGACAGCCGGTAGTAGAGCCGTTACAGACAGGTATAAAGGCCATTGATTCCATGATACCGATAGGTCGTGGACAGAGAGAGTTGATAATTGGTGACAGACAGACAGGTAAGACCGCAATACTTGTGGATACGATCCTGAACCAGAAGGGAACGGGAGTCATCAGTATATATGTGGCAATCGGGCAGAAACTTTCTACGGTAGCAGGCGTGATCAAGACACTTGAAGAAAAGGGTGCAATGGAGAATTCCATCGTTGTTGTCGCTTCAGCAAGTGATCCTGCGCCTATGCAGTATCTAGCGCCTTATTCAGGTTGTGCAATGGGAGAATACTTCAGAGATAAAGGTGGACATGCTGTTATTATGTATGACGATCTTTATAAGCATGCCGTTGCGTACAGGCAGGTGTCATTGTTGCTCAGAAGACCACCTGGTAGAGAGGCATTCCCCGGAGATATTTTTAATCTGCACTCCCGTTTGTTGGAAAGGGCTGCTAAATTAAATGATGAGCTTGGCGGCGGGTCTCTGACAGCCCTTCCGGTAGTGGAAACACAGGCTGGTGATTATGCTGCTTATATCCCTACGAATGTTATATCAATTACAGACGGGCAGATTTATCTTGAGAGTGATCTCTTCAATTCAGGTGTTCGTCCCGCTATTAGCGTTGGCTTGTCGGTGTCAAGGGTGGGTGGAAACGCGCAGATTCCGGCAATGAAGAAGGTCGCCGGAGCATTGCGACTTAACCTGGCACAACACAGAGAACTGGCGGCATTTGCTCAGTTTGGTTCAGAACTGGATCAAGCAACGCAGGACCAGTTGTCCAGGGGTGAAAGGTTAATTGAGATATTAAAACAGCCTCAATATATGCCGGCGCCGGTGGAAGAGCAGGTCATAATGATCTTCGCCGCTATTAATGGTCATCTTGATGATATACCGACTGAAAAAATCAAAGATTTTGAAGGCAAGTTCCTGCAGGAAATAAGAGACAAACATTCAGGAATTGCTATGGCTATAAAAGAGAAGAAGAAGATTGAAGAGGATACTGCCGGTAACCTGAACAGGGTACTCACAGAATTTAAGAAAGAATTTAGCACTTAAGGTAAATGACAGTTTTACGTCGAATATAAAAG
>CAZIYQ010000293.1:0-2929 GCA_964543505.1 uncultured bacterium
ACAGCATCACGGCAGCCGTCGATCAGCCGGGTTCTGCAACCGGCAGATTACAGCCCTCGACAAAGGTGTTGCAACAGATCAAAAAGTTGCCGGATCTGGTGATCAGCCGGTTTTCGCTGCCGCCCGGTGCGGTACACACGGGTTCCCGGGTTGCCTTTGATGTGGAGGTAAAAAATAACGGGTTTGACGACCTGGCAGGGGTAATCCTGCGTCTGGTTAACCGCCAGCTTCGCCGTGTTGTAGCAGAGCAACGTCTGAATCTGACGGCCGGGCGTACGACTACCGCGAAGATCCGGCTGGTATTAACCGGGTCGGGACAGGTAGTCATGCAAGCGCAAATTGATCCGGACCGGCGGATAACCGAGTCGAACGAAAACAATAATCTCAAGCAGCTTACTGTTCGTATGGCCAGCAGTGCGCGCCAGGCGAGTGCACTGACAGCCCCGGTGCAGGGTGTAGTGACCGATTCGGCCAAGACCAGACCGAGTGCCCGAAAGACTGCCAGGTCGGCACCGATGTCACGACGGCGGCTATTGCCTGTAGCGGGTGCGACGTTGTTTCCGCGCCGTAAGGTTGTTGCCGGGCAGCAGCCTGGGCGGACAGCCGGGCTAAAGTTGCCATTGCTACGGGGCGCAGGGCCGGCGAGGGCACAGGATCTTGGGAACATGGTACAGGCGGCGAAGCCGTTTACCAAGAGTTTACGCATGGGGAGCAGGTTGCCGGCACACTAGGTATTTGGCAGCAAGGTCAGGGCGCTGAAGGCACAGGGATCCGGACTGGTGATGGCAGGCAGGCAACTTCTCGGCTCAAAGCTTTCAGCACATTTCTCCGAGGCCAATTCTAAAACGAGGACGCCTGGCTCTATGCCTCAAACGGTTGCTTTGCCACCTGGCTCAGTAAATGCTCTTCAACTGCCAGGTATCGGGCCGAATCCTTCGGTGAAAGTACTGAGCAGGTCAGCCCTGAATGCCAGGGTAAAAGAGATTGCACTTACAGGAAAATTAGTTCCTTTTGGCGGCCCAGCACTGCAGATGATTGCTCCCAAGAAGGGTGACACCTGGGTGAATAAAAAGACATATGCGATCCAATGGATACAAACAAATATTTCACCAGGGGTTCGGAAAATCACCCTGAGAAAGGCTCTTGATCCGGGTACTATCGTCATGACCATTTCTCCACCGGCTCCGATAATCGAGTTGAACGGCATTGCAGGCACTTCATTTGTGGTTCCTGACAAGTTAAAAGAAGACAGCTATTTCACCATCTTGAAGTGCTTGAGAAGGTCGCCGGGGCGGATAAAACCTACCATGTGGACAGTGGTGTCTTCATCATTTCAAGTCATCCCACTTTTACTGTTGGCATAATTGATCCCCCTCTGAGCGATGCCCTGCCCGCGTTATTTGCCTATGGGAAGGATAAACCCATGATCACTTACTTTACTTATAACCAGGCCTTGAAAGGGTGTGCGGGGTTGCGTGTCAGTTTCTATTGGAAAGACGGAGGAAAAAACCTCCACGATGGGAAATGGACCCTGGAGTGGAAAAACCAGAACGTCTGGGCGCAAAAGACGGGACAGATTGCAAAATTCCCATTTCCAGACGATTTCCTGGCAAGCCAAGGTCTCAGTCAATCGACAATCCCCTTCTGCAACCAGGGCGGTTCTACATCGTTTCGCTTCTTCCTGACCGATTCCGTAGGTTTAAAAAGCAATATTATTACAGGCGCGGTAAGCACCTTGGAAAAGATGGAAATTATCCCGCCACCCGTTGCAACCGCTACCGATGGAATTACATTTGTTAATCCACCAAACATCGCCGATTGGCTGCAATATGAAAAACACCCGCCGGGGATGAAGATCCCCATCGAATTCAAAATGAACATGGCCGCAAGTGTCAAAACCGCCTCCGTCACCATCTCTCTTACAGGAGAAGGACAGAATATTTCCGTAATCAAAAAACAGAAATTTATTAATAACAACTTGCTTCAGACTGTCGACTGGAAACTGCCATCCTCCTTAAAAGAAGGAAATTATCGTTTCATTGCCAAAACCGACTCGGATCCCAAAAAAGAATGGAAGAGCGGCAAGTTCACGGTTGCGCGCAAAGGCGTGAACATAACCTTCCCAGCCCGCGGAGCCATTCTGCATGTGGGTGATATCGTCCCCCCTGCGTTGGGAGAGCTTCGGTTTTGCCAATACGGACACATTGAATATTGGGCTGCGGTCAGCTGGCAGCGACCCTGCCATAAACAAAAAACCAATCCCTGTCAAAGATGGAAAGTGGGATTGGAAAATTTTACCGGGAACAGTTAGTCCAGGGAAACATGATTTGGATTTTTCACCTGGTATGGTGATGATGGGTGGAAGTATTGATATTGTCATCGCTTACCCAAAAAATATTCAGGCGCCTATGATTAATTTTGAAAAACCGGCGTCATGGCAGAAAACCATCTGGTTGGCAGGGGCATCCGAGATGGTTGAATGGACAAGAAAAGGATTCCAACTAAAAACTCCCGTCTTTCTAGAACTGGAAAATTTCCACTTGATAAGTCCCGGTAACCCCACAAACACCACCCCTATTGGAAAATTGTTAGGCGAAATTCCACCCCAATCATCTTTCAGGGAAAAAGCGGTCATCAAGGTTCCCTCAGATATTCCGCCTGGTCCATACTATATAACCGCCTATGATCAATCGCTCGGCAAAATCGGTGAAAGTTCCATCATCGAGGTTGCCAAACCCGAAAAAGATATGTCGCCGTCCCCAGAAACCACATTCAGGATTACGAAGGTTACGTACCCTGATACAGGAGGAACCCTGTCTGTTCATGTTGAGGTAAAAGATGCCAAAAGAGCCTTCAGACTTGGCGAATACGGGAACACTAGTACAGCACCCCGTAAATAGGCAATAAACTGCTGGACATTGGGAGAGTA
>CAZIYQ010000294.1:0-2917 GCA_964543505.1 uncultured bacterium
AGTAATTTTAAAGATTTTCAGGCCAGAAGAGGCAATATCCGCTATCGCCGCGAATCGGACAATTCGGTACAGTTTGTACATACTTTAAATGGTTCCGGTGTCGCTACCCCACGGCTGATGATAGCTTTGCTTGAGACCTATCAAAATGAGGATGGAACGATTTCGTTGCCAAAAGCTCTGCAGCCGTACTTCAAGGGGGACAGCATCAGCTTGTGAAGGCTAAAATACGCATTATTTGGATCTTCATCCATCTCGTAATCGCAACAATCGTCGTGGGTGGAATCATCCTGCTGCTAGGATTTTTCGACCGGCGGAAAAGGGTTGTAGGAGCCATGCCGCGCTGGTGGTCCAAATGGTTACTGTGGTCAGCGAACCTGGAATATTCAGTCAGCGGTCTTGAAAATCTGGATCCACGGTCAAAATATGTTTTTGTCGGCAATCACGAAAGTGCTTTTGATATACCGGTGGCGGTTGCCTGTCTCCCCCGCAATATTGTATTCCTGGCCAAAAAAGAACTTTTTCGAATACCGATTTTTGGCTGGTGTATGTATGCAGCAGGGATGGTACGTGTGGATCGGCAAAACCGGGAGAAAGCCGGGCTCTCTGTGGATCGTGCCGTAACCCATCTCAAACGTACCTGTTCATCCGTACTGGTCTATCCTGAAGGAACCAGGTCACACACGGGCGACTTATCCCGTTTTAAAAAAGGCAGTTTCCTGCTGGCTATCCGGACTCAATTACCAGTAGTACCCCTGACGATCATCGGCTCTCGGGAGGTATTGCCCAGAAACAGTTTCCAGTTTCAGAAAAAAGAAATAAAATTAATCATTGATACTCCCATTCCAACCCGGGGGATGGAAGAAAAAGACCGTGACGAACTTTTGGAAAGAACCTATGAGATCATCTCCGCTACTAAAAAAGCTGAGGCGCAATAAGCTTAACTTTGGTCTCGAAATGCCAACGAATGACTCCTGTTGTTTTTTACTCCGTTTCTGGTTGTAAATTCCACCGTCGTTTTAATGTTAATTAATGCAATACCAACCTGTAGAATTCCTCAATAGATTTAAGACCTGGCAAGTTTCAGATGAATCCAGTCTGTATCCGCTCTGGCAAAAACAACAAGGAAATACCTTTACAACATCGGCCGGTTCTGTGACAATTCTTGACCCTGGGATGCTCAATCCCTATTCCGGACCTGATTTCAGGAATGCCGCTATTAGATACGGATCCGGTAAAATTCAGTATGGTGATATTGAAATTCATATGAGCACTGATGCCTGGAGGCGGCACAAGCATAAAAATAATCCGGGGTATAGCAATGTTATTTTACATGTAGTCCAGTATGGCAGTAGCGAGAATGTCCCACTCAATGATATTCAGGGGGTGCCTACGCTCGTATTGGGGCGTCTGCCCGATTTCTCTAAAGACAGCTGTATCGCACTCGCCAATGAGCTGGGGGCAGAAGCCTTCGACACTCTGGTCGGTTACTTCAGCCGCCGGCGCTGGGAAACATTAAAATCACGCCTGCGTCCCGCCGCCAAAGAAACCATCATCAAAAGCATTATCAGGATGGCTGATCCGAAAAACAACAGAACTTCCATCACAAAATTACAGAATTATGTGCTCGAGAGCATCGTATCCAATTACGCTGTCGTTACAATTCTGAACGAAATGGTTGCCTATACCGATCAGTTGAAATGGGTTATGGGGCGCAAGCGTCCCGGGAGTCACCCCCGTTATCGCGTACCCCTGCTTACTCTGCTGGCCATCCTTTTGACGACCCATCCCGAGAGGGTCAATAATATTTCCTTTGCTACCTTGAAGGAGTACTGTAAGATTCTTAAAAGTCGAGGGTTTTTAACCCCCGGGAAAGCCACACTGGAAGAAATTATTGGAAACATCGTCCTGCCGCTGACAGCAATCCATTCGGACGTCGATCTATATCAAAACTGGGCAGCACTGCCCACACAGATTTATGGTCTCACACGAAGACGTCTGAAGATTTGGAATCTGAAAAGAAATATCACTTTTGGCTATCAGCAGGGTCTGCTACAGCTTGAGAAAGAGTGCTGCAGGTTAAAAAACTGTGAAAACTGTCCGTTAATAAACAATGAAGTGCTCATTGCCTGACGTAATTAAGATGAGGTAAATTTCACGCTTGAATAATTTGATAAAAACGACCCTTATAGCGGCAGTTACTGTCCTTCTCCTGGCTGATTTCGGGAATTCTGCCAGGTTTAAACACTCTGCGGAATCTATGAATATCAGTGACTCAGCACCGCAAAATACCCAAATCGGAATTCTTCCGGACTCTATTGGTGTCAAGAATTTCCCTGAAGACTCCGATCTCTACGACAGCCGTATGGCAGAAACCAAAACCCTGTTTGCGGATGCGATCATCGCTGATGTCAGTGGAGATACCCTGGAGGCTGTTTATCTGTTTGAATTGGTTTTTGAGGCACTTTCAGAACTGAAAGATGTCACGGAGGAAGATGAGTTTCAGTATCTTGAATTCAACCGGGTACTCACTGCGGCGATCGATTATTATGAGAATGATGCCGAAACGATCAATTCTGCTGACAACAGCTTGTCGGTCTCAATACTCAGAGATAAGTTGAATGAATTCATCTACAATCAAACGCTGGATGATCTTGAGTATGTCGAAGAAAGTGTTGAGATCATCCCCGGCCATGTCCCCATTACCTACAATCGAAAAGTTGCCAGCATCATCAAGTTCTATCAGACAAAAGGACGGCAGAGCGTGCAGAAATGGCTAGACCGGACGGACCGCTTTAAATCTATTATTTTACCGATTCTTGATGAGGAAGGGGTCCCACCGGAATTGTTTTACCTTGCCATGATCGAATCCGGGCTTAAACCTGATGCTTATTCTCATAGATATGCGGCAGGATTATGG
>CAZIYQ010000295.1:0-2914 GCA_964543505.1 uncultured bacterium
TGATTACAGGAAAAAACGAATGAACTCATACGCAATATCGCAGCTCAAACAACTTGAGATGGAATCGATTCATATCATCCGTGAAGTGGTTGCGGAATTTAAAAATCCGGTCATGCTGTACAGCGTGGGTAAGGACTCCTCTGTGATGATCCGCCTGGCTCAAAAGGCATTTTACCCCGGAAAATTTCCCTTTCCCCTGCTACACGTGGATACGGGATACAAATTCCCGGAGATGTACACTTTTCGGGATAATTTTACCAAAGAGATCGGCGCTCGCCTGATTGTTGAAAAAAATGAAAAGTGGATTTCCAAGGGTGCCCATCCTTTTAAATTAGGACCCGATAAATGTTGCCGCTACCTCAAGACCAATGCCTTGCTCGAAGCCCTGAACAAACATGGTTTCGATGCCGCTTTCGGTGGCGCCCGTCGGGATGAAGAAAAATCCCGCGCCAAAGAACGTGTTTATTCCGTGAGGGATTCTCTGGGACAATGGGACCCGAAACGCCAGCGGCCGGAATTATGGAATCTTTATAATTCTCATATCGAAAGCGACGAAAATGTGAGGGTTTTCCCGTTGAGCAATTGGACCGAATTCGACATCTGGCAGTACATCAAAATTGAAAATATCCCGTTGGTGCCGCTGTATTATTCGAAAAAAAGAAAAGTGGTCAAACGCAATGGGATCATCATTCCCTATGAATATTTGAAAACAGTCGATCCCGAAGGCAAATCCGGAATTACCGAAGATGATGCCTATGAAGTTACCTGCCGCTTCAGAAGCTTGGGTTGCATCCCCTGCACAGGAGCGATTGAATCTGAATCTGCCAGTATTGACGGCATCATTACAGAAGTGCGCGAAGCGAAAAAATCCGAACGTGAAAACAGGATCATCGACCTCACCAGCGACTCCTCCATGGAACAGAAGAAAAAAGAAGGATATTTTTAATGGATACACGGGATCGTCAAATAGAGAAATCCCTTTTAAGATTTACCACTACCGGAAGCGTTGATGACGGAAAATCCACACTCATCGGTCGTTTATTGTACGAAACACACTGCATTTTTGAAGACCAGTATGCGGCAATCAGCAAGACCTCTCAAACCCGCGGGCAGGACCATGTGGATCTCTCGCTTTTATTGGACGGATTGTCCTCGGAACGGGAACAGGGCATCACCATCGACGTGGCCTATCGCTATTTTGAGACCGACAAACGGAAATTCATTATTTCTGATACACCGGGCCACGAACAATACACACGCAATATGGTCACCGGTGCTTCCACATCCCAGCTTGCCATCATCCTTATTGATGCCAGTCAGGGGGTACTGACACAATCAAAACGTCACGGTTTTTTGGTGAGCCTATTGCAGATCCCCCACCTCATCGTTGCCGTCAACAAAATGGACCTCGTGGATTACGATGAGCGTATTTTCAACAATATCGTTCAGGATTACACCGAGTTTTCTCAAAAATTATCCATCCATGATATACACTTTATTCCCGTGTCCGCCTTGAAAGGGGATAATGTTACCAGTTCCAGTGAAAATTTAAACTGGTTCAAGGGGCATCCTCTGCTGCATTTGCTGGAGACCATCCCGGTGGCCGGTGACCGTAACTTAGTGGATTTCCGTTATCCCATTCAACTGGTGCTGCGTCCCAATCATAAATTCAGAGGCTATGCCGGAACCATCGCTTCCGGAACCATCAGTCCCGGCGAAGAGATCGCTGTTTTACCTTCGGGGAAAACTTCAAAGATCAGCTCCATCGTCACCTATGACGGTGAACTCCAGAGCGCTTTTGCCGGTCAGGCCGTAACCGTCACACTTGCGGATGAACTGGATATCAGCAGGGGTGATATGATCGTCCGGAAAAACAATCTTCCGCACATCGATACGGTCTTCGATGCAACCCTTTGCTGGATGGGTGAGGAAAATCTCGATCTGCAAAATGATTACATTTTAAAACACACCAGTCAGGTGGTAAAAGCCTTTGTCACCGCTATCAAATATCGCATTGATGTAAACACACTCCATCGTGAAAACGTTGACTCGCTGACCTTGAACGATATTGCCAGGGTGCATATCAGAACCGGTAAACCCATCTTTTTTGATGCCTATGACAAAAACCACCTCACCGGTAATTTTATTCTGATCGACCCGCTCACCAACGCCACCGTGGCAGCGGGAATGATCAGGGGTAAATTGCAAAATATCAACGCAGTGCCGGGTAGCACCACAATCTCACGGACTTCTACCAATGTCAGTTGGGAAAAGGAATCTATCTCCAGAGAAATGTGGGAGAAAAAGAACCATCATAAGGGAGCTGTTCTCTGGCTCACCGGCTACTCCGGCGCCGGCAAATCAACTATTGCCAGAGCCCTAGTACAAAAATTATTCACCGAAAATTGCCAGGTGATGATGCTGGATGGCGATAATGTACGGCACGGACTCTGTGGCGATCTGGGATTTTCCGATCAGGATCGCTCTGAAAATATCCGCAGGGTTGCAGAAACGGCCAGGTTATTCTTCGAACAGGGCAATATAGTGGTTTGCACATTCATCTCACCCTTCCGAAAAGACCGGGACTATGCCAGATCTCGCATGCCGGAAGGTCATTTCTTTGAAGTCTATATCAAATGCGATCTGGATGTCTGTAAGAGACGTGACCCCAAAGGCCTGTATCAAAAGGCAGAGCGCGGAGAAATCGCCGAATTCACCGGGATCACTTCGCCCTATGAAGACCCTCCTGCACCGGACATTGTTGTTGAAACCGATATTATGACGGTGGGAGAATGCGCCGGGAAAATAACAGACGAATTGAAACGAACAGGCATTATTTAGAGAATACCTAACTTTAGGAGATCCATGAAAAATTTCTACCTAACAATTGGATTGATACTCATCATATTATTCA
>CAZIYQ010000296.1:0-2877 GCA_964543505.1 uncultured bacterium
TTGTTCTTCCGATCTATTATTTTCTCCTGGTGGCGGATAGACTCTTCGTGGATACTCTTGAAAATCTTTTCGGTAAACTCACTACTGAGACCCTTTGACAATCCCTCCTTGCTGCGGTCATCCATAATTTCGGAATATCGCGTTGGTTGAAATATGGTCATATTTCTTTCTTTCTTATAGAGACCCATTTGATCAGAAATAGACATCCGCTTCCCCAGAAGATCAAGCAGATCAGAGTCCATTTGGTCGATCTCACTGCGCAGTCGCTCCAGAGTTATATTATTATTTTTACTTTTCCCCGGATGTCGAACTATCAATGCTGAAAGAATTTCATTAAGCCGACCAGGTGTTATCTGCTGACGCGCATCACTCAGGGCCTCATCCGGGCGAATATGTGTTTCAATCATCAGACCGTCAAAATCCAAATCCATGGCCTGCTGGGAGACCTCCGCAATCAACGATCTTCTGCCGGATATGTGGCTGGGGTCTGATAGGATCAAAAGATCCGGGAAGCGCCGCTTCAACTCGAGAGGAAGCTGCCATTGGGGATCATTCCGGTACTTATATTTGCGATAGGTCGAAAATCCCCGGTGGATGACCGCAATCCTGTCGAGACCTACACTGCGGATTCTCTCCACTGCACCGATCCAAAGTTCCAGGTCAGGGTTGACGGGATTTTTAATCAAAACAGGGATGTCCACACCTCTGAGGGCCTCGGCTAGTTCTTGAACTGCAAACGGATTCGCCGTCGTCCTGGCACCTACCCACATTACATCGATCCCATATTTCAGGGCTTCATAGACGTGCATGGGTGTAGCCACCTCAGTACAAACCATCATTCCGGTCTCTTCCCTGACTCGTTTCAGCCAAGGCAAACCCGTTGATTTTGCACCTTCATAGTTGCCAGGTCTCGTGCGGGGCTTCCAGATTCCTGCGCGGAAGATTCTGACGCCAATCTTTGATAATTCTCTGGCCGTCTCTAGTGTTTGCTGCTCGGTCTCGGCGCTACAGGGTCCGGCGATGATAATTTTGGGATTTTCATGATTCCCGTTAAAGGTCATTTTAGCAAGTTTTAACATTTATTAATTCCTTTGGTGATCGATTCTTTTCAACACTTCCTGTAAGATGTATTGAGGGTTGCACAACGATAGTCGAATATATTTCTCTCCCGATTTGCCAAAAATATGACCTGGGCATAAAAATGTTCGATGTGATGATAAAACATAATCCGAAAACAATTCGGAATTTTGAAAATCTGAAGGGATATGCGCCCACACAAAGAGTCCTGCCTGGGGTTTGCCGTATGAGCACTTTAACGCATCCAGAATTTTAAAAGCAATCTGCTGGCGTAATTGATATTCCCGATTCAACTTCTGATTCCACGCCGGGAGGGTCCGCAATGCAGCCTCTGCGGCAATTTGTAAGGGCTTAAACATTCCTGAATCAGAATTACTTTTTATTGTCTGAACGTATTGGATTTTTCTCTCGTCGGATATGGCCATTCCGATGCGCCAACCTGCCATATTATAAGATTTACTCAGTGAGTTGAGTTCGATAGCCGTAGCTTTGGCACCTTTTACCGACAGAAGACTCATAGGCCTGTCATTCAAGATCATACTGTAGGGATTGTCATGACAAATCAGAATATCATTTCGTAAACCGAATTCAACTGCATCTTTAAAAAGCTGTTCCGTGGCAGGCACGCCCGTTGGCATATTGGGGTAATTCAGCCACAGTAGTTTGACCCGTGACAGATCTCTCCTTTGTAATTCAGAAAAATCCGGCTGCCAGTTTTTTTCCGGAATCAATGGAAAATACTCGGGAATCGCACCTATCATTTTTGTGACCGCAGAATAGGCAGGATAAGAAGGATCCGGAATCAGCGCCACATCTCCTATATTCAAAAAAGCCATTGATATGTGCAGGATGCCCTCTTTCGAGCCCAGCAGTGGTAATATTTCAGCACCAGGATTTAGACGAATACCGTAGATTCGTTTATACCAGTCCGCAATAGTTTGTCTAAATTGCGTGATTCCCCGATAGGGTTGATAACCGTGCGCATCTTGCTTTACAACTTCCATCTTCAGAGTCTGTAATGCAGATTCGGGCGGCATTTGATCAGGATTCCCGATACCCAGATTGATGATATCGAGACCAGACTGTCTCAAATTTGCTATTTCCTGCAATTTCTTGGAAAAATAGTATTCCGTAATTTGTGATAATCTCTCGGCAGCTTTAATCATGCAACTCTGTTGTTAGAACTGAACTGTTTGCTTTATTCCTGTTATCGGCATCACTCCCACTATCGAATGCAGAATATTCTCCCAAAATATGATATTCAGCAGCATATTCATGTAGGGAAGAAAGGGCCGAGCGATAATCAGCAGCAGCATCAAATACCAGGTCAATATAGAACAGGTAATTCCATTCCTGTCCTAAAAGTGGCAGGGATTGGATTTTTGTCAGATTCAGATCATGTTTTGCAAAATGTGTTAGCAACCTGGCCAGGCTGCCCTTTGAGTGTGCAAGTTTGAGCACGAGAGAGGCTTTGTTAATCAGGACATCCGGATTCCAGGCAAAGCAGTCTGATTCGGGTTGACAGATGATCAGGAATCGGGTGAAATTTCTCGTGTTGGTTTCGATATTGGCGGCGAGGATCTCCAATTCATATTGCTGCGCTGAAGCCGAACTCCCAATCGCTCCACGGCCATAGATCTTGTTTTTTTTAATTTCATAGGCGCTGTAGGCCGTGTCATCACTGTTGACAAGCCTAATATGAGAATGTAATTTAAAAAAATCCCGGCATTGCTGGAGTGCCATCGTGTGGGAGTGAACCTCTTGAATTGCTGTAATATCCTGTCCCGGTAAGGCCAGTAG
>CAZIYQ010000297.1:0-2860 GCA_964543505.1 uncultured bacterium
GCAGCTCGAAGAGCCGCAGACCCTTATCTCCATTCGGGAGAGAGGGGACTATCTGCAGGAGAAGCTGCACTGGCTGGAAGGAGAATTCCCTGCCTATGTGACCTGCCCCTGGAACCTGGGGCTATTTGGCGGATTCCATCTGCCGTCAGCGACAGAGCGACTGCATGTCTATCAAAACTGTCTCAAAAACAATCTAATCCCGGAGCCTGCAGGAGCGAGGTCCCTGCTGGTGAGACCTTCATTTTCTGTAACAACGGCTGAACTGGATCAGGCTTTTGAATTTCTAAACAGGGCTATTTTGGATACCTTACAATAGATGAGCGGTATTCTCTACATAGTGGCAACACCCATCGGTAATCTCGGGGATCTCTCTTACAGAGCCCTTGAGATTTTGAAATCAGCAGACCACATTGCCGTTGAGGATACGCGGACCAGCGGGAAATTACTGAAACACTACAACATCACAACGCCCATGCTGGCCTATCACGAACACAATGAGCTGCAGGCTGCAGGACAGATTTGTGGCCGCATCAAACGGGGAGAGACGATCGCCCTGATTTCGGATGCCGGATCGCCCTGCATCAGTGACCCGGGCTACCGCATTGTCAATCTTGCAAGAAATGAAGGCTTAGCGGTCAACACCATCCCCGGTGCTTCTGCCATCACAGCCGCATTGTCAATTTCCGGATTACCGACCGATCATTTTTATTTTGAAGGTTTCCTGCCGCGCAAAAAAGGCCGCAAGACCCGGCTTGAATTTCTGGCAGGTCTGCCTGCAACAGTGGTTATTTACGAGTCACCCTACAGAGTCGTTAAAAGCCTGCAAGATCTGCTTGAGGCCTTCGGAGACAGAGAAGTTGCCGTTTGCAGGGAATTGACCAAACTCTACGAAGAGACCTTCCGGGGACGTTTGACTCTCGCCATTGAACACTTTGATCAGGGCGAAAAAAAGATCCGTGGTGAGTTCGTGCTCATCATCGCAAAAGAAGGATATCAGGCGTGAATAAATTAATAACCTTCGAAGGCATCGACGGCTCGGGGAAATCCACTCAAATTAAAATGTTGCTACAGAAATTTGATTCTTTGGGCATTGAATATGTGGCCGTGCGGGAACCGGGAGGGAATCGAATCTCCGAAATAATCCGCGATATCCTGCTGCAAAAAGAGAATCTGGAGTTATCCCCGGTCTCGGAATCGCTGCTGTTTCAGTCCGCCCGGGCACAACTTGTGGACGAGGTGATCCTACCGTCACTGCAATTGGGGAAATTCGTCATCTGTGACCGCTATACCGACAGTTCACTGGCCTATCAGGGCTACGGCAGGGGGATTGACCTCAACACAATAGCGACACTCAACACTTACGCCACACAGGGCACATTGCCAGGCCTTACCTTCATCATCGATGTGGATATTCAAACATCTTTGGAACGCCGATGTGTCGCGGCAGCGGATCGAATGGAATCCGGTGGTCCTGAATTTTTAGAGAGGGTTCGCCAAGGCTATCTGGAATTAGCCCGCAGTCATCCGCGGCGTTATCAATTGCTGGATGGCACTCTAGCCGCTGATAGACTCTTCAATGAAATCTGGAACATCTTGCAGGAAAACTTCGTTGGTGTTCTGTAATTCTATTTATGACTTATGACAAAATTAACTTTTAAAAACCATCAATAAAATAAGAAAGAAATCTATGAAAACGACCAAACTTATTCTCCTGCTTGCACTGTTCTTTTTTGCCCAGCTTTTCCCGCAACAGCAGAATTCCACAGCAGACAAAAAGGCATCCGTCAGTGAGGAAAAAGTTTCAAGTGAAGACTTGCTCGATATGTACAAGGCATCCTTCGAAAAACTCAAAAAGAATTACGTCGATGATATTGATGAAGAGAAGGTTGTCAAAGCCTCCATAAAAGGTCTCTTTAAGCCCCTCGATCCCTACACGGTGCTGTTGGAGGGTAGCCGTAAAGATCGGTTAGATATGCTCACCAAGGGCAAATACGGCGGTGTCGGGATCCAAATCAGTTTGCGCCGCGACACGCTGATCGTTCTGTCGCCCATGGAGGATAGTCCTGCCTATAGCGAAGGCATACAGGCGGGGGATAAGATCATCATGATTGATTCTACTGCCACGAAAGGAATGACCATCAGTGATGCATCCGAACACATTCGAGGGAAAATTGGTTCAGTGGTGACACTCACGGTGTGGCGGCCATCCACCAGACAGAAACTTGTCTTCGAACTTACAAGAGCCAACATTACTCTGCATGATGTACCCTATTGGGGTGTGGATGCCGATGGGATTGGCTATATCCGCATTACAAAATTTTCGAGAAATACCTCGAAAGATTTTCATAAGGGCCTGGCAGCCATGGTTAAAGAAGGCAATATGAAAGGACTTGTCATCGATCTGCGGGGAAATTCCGGTGGTTTACTTCGGAACGCCCTCACCATTCTCGACTATCTTGTTCCAAGGAATACACTTCTGCTAACCACCCATGGCAGAAATGAGCTGTCGAACAGGGAAATGTATTCAAGACGCAAACCAACAATTTCAGAAGACATCCCCATTGCCGTAATGATCAACAACAGTTCAGCATCGGCTAGTGAAATCCTTGCCGGTGTCTTGCAGGACTTGGACAGAGCTGTGATCTTGGGTAAAAAATCCTTCGGTAAAGGACTGGTTCAGAGCATGTTTGCCATTAATGATTCCACCAAACTCAAGATCACAACAGCAAAATATTATACACCTTCGGGACGTTTAATTCAAAAATTGGATTATCTCAAAAACGGTGCCCTTACCGACGGTCTCGACAAGCATGATTCCACTTTTTATACGGTTGGCGGGAGAGTTGTAAAAGGAGGAGGC
>CAZIYQ010000298.1:0-2818 GCA_964543505.1 uncultured bacterium
GGCATCTTCCCTCTCCTGTTGAGGAGAGGGTCTGCCGAAGGCAGCGGTGAGGTCCAAAGTTGCAGTTTTAATTCTTCCCGCCCAAATGTTTTCTCTGACGGGTAAGTTTAAAGCTGAATATAAAAAAGAATCCCGCGCAGGGTCAATCTCCACGGGATCCTTTACTTACCTTTTGGGAGGAGATAAGAGATCTTTAGCTCACAAGAGCCTATTTTATCAGCATGATTTTCTGCGATTCAGAATACGAGCCCGCAATCAACTTCACAAAATAGACACCGCTGGCATAATTGCCCGCATCCCAGCTGATCTGGTGCTCACCGGGACTGACCCGTTGGTTGAGCAGCTCGACGAGCTTACGGCCGTTGATATCGTAAACTGCCAGTTTTACTTCTGCCAACACCGGCAGCGAATACTGAATCGTCGTCACCGGATTGAAAGGATTTGGATAAGCAGGGGAGAGAGTGAAGCTCTCGGGGACTTCAGCCAGTTCGTCGTTTGATAGGTAGGTATCTGATAATCTGGCCCAGGCAGTAGCCCAGCGACCGAATTCACCCGATGTATTTTGCGTCATGGCATATTGATTGAATATCCAGAAGGATTCATCAACCGGGTCCAGCGAGGCCCCGGAATAGTCACCCCAGCGGTTGCGAGGTGGAGTAGCGTAGAAAGTCCGCAGGTAATAATCGGTACCTGCAGCCACAGTTTCAGTAGAGCGAACCGTCCCCGCGCCATCTGTTGAAGCCCGGCCGGCACAGTAGGCCCCGCAGTAGATGCTGGCATTAGAGGCGGCAAAACCGAAGTAGGCATCATTCACACTATTTACAGCCACTGAAGGGAAAAAAGTGTAAGTGCTGGTTCCCAGGTCATCAGCTCCAATATCCCCTTGATCGGCCAGTGTTGGAGTAGCAATACCGTCTGCGTTGAGCTTGATCCAGTGGGCAGTGGTTTGACCTGATTGTGAACCCGAATTTGGGTCAATTGTCGTCGTGACCCAGAGGTAATTATTACGCCAGACGGCATCCAGCAGACGACGGTTATTCACTTCAATATCAGCTGTGCCCCCTGACTGAGGAGCATCTGCCAGGGCTGGCCAGCCATAAACACCACCAACATCCTCAATGTCATCAATATTCACATAAACATAGCTAAAAGAGGGTGAGGAGATAGGGTTGGTTATCTTAAATACGATTAACCACTCAACTCCACCACTGCCACCACTGGAGAGACCGCCATAACTAATCAGAAAAGTTCCTATACCGGTTCCTACACCGCCAGCGCCGAAGACGAGTGCCGGCATGGTTGTGGCGGTAAGGCTTGAAATTCCGGTAAGGGCGTACGGATCAAGAGATATCGAAATTGAGGCGGCTCCTCCACTGTAAAAACCGCTTGAGACTCCTTTATCGATAATCCAGCATCTCGAGCTGGCTGTGGTTGTCCCGCCCGGATGGGCAAACATATTTGCCGTGATATAGACGGCCTCCTCATCCACTTCAAAGCCGGGGTAATCCGCCCAATGATCGAAGCCACCAATGGATTCCTCAGAATTAATGGCTGTATAATACCAGTTGGGGCTGGCGGCGGTTTCAGGGTAGGCATCATTGGAAACTGCTACCAGTATCCGGGATGTATTGCCGCCATTGGGGTTGGTGCCGGCATCTACTTTCTCAAGGGCCACCACAACGAAGCGGTTTTCATAATGATCAAACACAACCTTGGGGTCAAAGAGGGAATTAACCGGAGTTAAAGTTGTAAAAAATCCTGCAAGATCGTCAATCCAGATCAATGTCCCGGTCTTATCCCGCATTTCGATCAGTGCATTCCCCACAGCGACGAGACTGCTGGTTCCCGCTGCACCGATGGGGTCGGGCGGAATAAAGCTATATCCACTGTTGTAAGTTGCATTGTCATCATAGTTAAAGCTATTGAAACTGGTGGTTACCGTGCGGTCGTTGAAATGGGAGACTGGGTTTGCATTATCGATTATCGGTGACAGCTCATCAGGGGGCATCATTTCGTTAAGCATATACGAGCCGCCAGAAGGTACGGGTGGCTCTGAATGTAGTCCCGGTCCCCGGAGGTGCTGATGTATCCCCACCGTTTCCGGGTCGATACTGCCGACAGGATATTGCGATGGGACCAAATTGCCATGATCATTCAATGTGGCATAATAGTTTGTGGGTATCCCCTGTTCATTTTCTCCTGTCAGAACAGTGTAGCCGGCGGCCGTTTCAGATATGGTTTCTGTTCCAATCCGAGTTACCTGATTTTGACTGGTTGGATAATTTATCTGTTTGCCGGCAAGGACAAGCGAAAGTGAAATGAAAAATATAATGCTTATCAGTCTATGTGGTGTGAATCTCATGAACTTGAATCTCCTCCGATGATGTTATGGGTTTTATTTTGAACAACATCATTTGCAATTAATATGCCATAAGTTCGTGAAAATTCAATTAAGTTTATATCTTTTATATTTCTAATTTATTAATCAGGATGGAAGCTATAAAATGGAATCGAATGATCACAAATTTCAGGAAATAATTACCGATGAATTACTGAAATTTATTACAATTACTCTTAACTTAATTTCATATATTTTTCAAATCTGAAACGAAAAATGCCAGCTGAATTCCTCAATAAGTCCAGTTCCTCTGGGGTGAAAGGTAGAGTGAAACACTGTCCTGTACATTCAGGGGATTATCCCAGGCAAATTTGACTTTGATCTTGATCAGATAATCGGCCTGAGCGTTGCTCCAGCCGCTGCTGCCATTGCCACCGGGTCCATTCCCGCCAGGGCCGCCATTGCCGCCCGGACCTCCAT
>CAZIYQ010000299.1:0-2807 GCA_964543505.1 uncultured bacterium
CCGACCCCATCATTATGAGTGATGTGCTCTAACCAGCTGAGCTACATAGCCACGGGGGTGGGAAGATACAAGATAAACTCTTCATTGGCAAGACCAATTGTTGACAGACCAATGTTGCGACCAATAAACCTATTTTGAAATCCACGTCCCTGATCGATCCTCATCGGGAACTGAATGTGCATTACTTGCCCTTCGCGGGCCGGCAAATACCCATCCAGTTCTCCTGGGTGAATCAGAAAACCTCACAGTCCACCATAAGGTGGGGGTTTTCGATGTCAGACATATGGGGGAAATTGAAATTTCAGGTTCCGATGCCTGGTCACTGATTCAGAAAGTCATCACCAACGACATGAAAAGGCTGACCAATGGCGCGACCCTCTACACTCTCATGTATTATGAACATTGCTGAGTGTGGACAACCTTCTGGTCCACCGGTTTTCGAAAGATCATTTTTTTACCCATCGGGGGTTGGAATGACTGCAACACTGACCGGGATTGATTTCCTGGACTCAGTTCAAATACCCAAAAACTTTTTATCCCATTTGAATATTTGTATGGGGGCTCCTCCAATGTTGTTCAGTTCCAATATTATGTACTCGGTCTTCTTATTCACCAGCGATTTCCCTGGATTGATCTTATTTTTGATCCTGAAAAAACCTGACCGATGATGTTTCGTATCAGCTTCAGATATCCAGCGAATCCCGTCACTCATATGAACACCATCACTGTTTTTGAATGCTACAAGCTCTTCCATCTTATAGCCCCGTAAAGTACCCATATGCGTATTGAGTGTAACTTTAAAAACTAAATCCTGTTCCGTTGGATCTAGTAAAGGATTCATATAGGTGACACCTATCATCACTGAACTCCCTTTGTTTTTTCTACTGAGTACCCTCTCATTCAAACTCTCTACCGGCAAATTCGCTACCGGTTCTACTGTTGCTTCGCTAGCGCCTACAGTTTTTTGTAATGCAGGTTGTTGTGATGATTGATCTGCAGCGCCTCGCGCAAGTACTATTTGATGAGTTGGCGCAAATACATTTATTTTTGAAATTATGTTGTAATTTGAAGGATTAATCACCAGTAATTTTCCTGCATCCGGTAGCCCCATGTAAACAGCCGCTCCTGTTAGGGAGACGGTTACATGGTCGGGATCATCTCCAACATCAACGGTAGCTTTGACAGTATTGTTTGTAGTATCGATCACGGAAAAAGATGCGTCTTCACTATTGGCAACAAATACTTTCCTCCCATCTGGCGTTATGGCAATCCCATGTGGACCTTTCCCCACCTTGATGGTGGTTGTGGTTAAATTTTTGTCAACATCTACTACTGATACAGAATTGGATCCAAGATTTGCCACATATACATATTTTCCATCCGGGGAAACAATAAGGTGATTGGGTAATTTGCCGACATCTATTGATTTAATAACATGCAAAGTAGCCGTGTCGATAACAGAAATTGAATTAGAATTCATGTTGGTGACATAGACATACCGGCCATCAGGAGAAAATTGTGGATAGTCAGGATTATTACCCACGGGAATCGAAGCAACCACTTGGTAGTTTGTAGAGTCAATTACAGCAACTGTGTCGGCTGAACTCATTGTGACATAAACATGTTTTCCAGTTGGACTGACTGCCACATGGTGTGACCTATCCCCTAGATCGATAGACTGAATTGTTTTACCGGTAGATGAATCGATGACTGATAGTTTGTCTGAAGATAAGCTGGGTGCATAAAGGTATTTACCATTCGGTGAAATTCCCAATCCATGAGGATTTGACCCACCCGGTAATGTTTTAATCAGCTTGAGCGAAGAAGCATCGATGACTGCAATTTTATCCGCTGGACCCTGTGGTACATAAATAGCTCCCTGTTCCCTGGAGATATCGGACCCTGCGTAAACTACACTGGTCGTCAAAATATAGAACAAACAAGATATGATGAAGCTGTGTTTTTTCATAACAATTCCTCTAGGATGAAACCATTAACATTCTAGTAATAATGGTATTTCAAATTCGTATTGATACCATTCAGGCCTTATTCCTGAAAAGTCTAACCTATATGCGGATTGTTTTATATGATCTTAATCATATTGTATATATAGGAAGAGTAAAGCACATATTTACTGCCAGTCAAGCTGTGTGTGCCTATCCCCAGTGAGTTGTGACGTCTGTTTAGCTCACCAACAGTATCATGACCGTTCTGGATTTCTCTTTGACCCACGAAAATCTGCCTGTGCTATCGCTTTCTCTCTCTAAATACCTCTACTCCATAATGGCCTTGTCCATTTTGGAGTAGAGGTTATAATGGCCATATGTTAAAACGTAATATCACGCCATTCGTTGAACAGGATCTTGGCCAAAAGATGGTCTTTATCGGTGGCCCAAGACAAGTGGGGAAGACGATCCTTGCCCGTTCTATCCTTGCTGAACAGCAGCTTCCCGGGCGTTATCTGAACTGGGATTATGATACCGATCGCCAGGATATTCTGGCTTTGAAGTGGGCCAAGGAGGACCACTTACCCATCTTTGATGAGTTGCATAAGTTTCCACGTTGGAAGAGCTGGATTAAAGGTCTTTATGATGTAGGCAGTGCTGATCATTCCTTTCTGGTAACCGGCTCGGCGCGTCTTGATGTCTACCGACGTGGTGGCGATTCTCTATTGGGTCGTTATCATTACTGGCGCTTGCACCCGTTAACCCTGGACGAACGGCCTGCTGAAATAACGGCGCAGGAAACCTTCCGACGATTGATGCGAGTGGGTGGCTTTCCAGAGCCTTTCCTGGAAAATGATGAAC
>CAZIYQ010000300.1:0-2802 GCA_964543505.1 uncultured bacterium
ACCTCTTCGCAGGTTGAGTGAGGATTGACCCGCAATTCCAATAATTCTTTTATTTCCAGCAGTGTAAAACCATGTTTTTTCGCCATAATAATAAAATTGAGCCGCTTTAAATCTGCATCTGCATAAAGTCTATAGCCAGATGATTTTCGGGCAGGCTGGGGCAAGATCCCTTTGCGTTCATAAAAGCGAATGGTTTCTATATTTACCTTTGCCGACTTTGCCAGTCTGCCAATGGTAAAATTTTTCATTGGATGATTCCTTTTAAGTATATCATTTTATAATTCGTAATAAACCTTTGACCCTGATGGACGTACCGATATGAATGAAGCAGTAAACAATCCCGTGTGCTGCTGCCGCCACATCCTCTACATAATCTCGCACCATTGCGCATAAGTCTTACCGCTGGGAATCAACAGGTGAATTTATCAGACAAAAAATAACCCGGCGTATGGATAGCCTCCTTATATCCCTTTTTTCGAAAACACGATCTGCCACAATTGATTCCTTCTCGACCTGAAACTGCCCACACTGGAAAGCAGATAATAATTCCACATCCGCTGAAATCTCTCGTCATAACTATCTTTGAGTTGAGTACAATTTTTTGTAAAATTGTCGTACCAGGCCATTAAAGTTTTGGCATAATATTGTCCAAAGCCATGCCAATGTTCCAGTACAAACAAACCCTCTGCTGCCGATGCGATCTGTTTTGCCGAGGGCAGCATTGAAATGGGGAAAATATATTTGCTAATCCAGGGATCTGTTGACATCACAGAAGTATCTCCAGCGATTGTATGTAATAGAAAGAGGCTGTCTGTTTTTAGACAGCGATGGATGACTTTCATAAAAGTCCTGTAGTTTTTGTACCCTACATGTTCGAACATGCTAATGGAAGCAATACGATCGAATTTTTCATTAATTTCACGATAATCTTTCAGTTGGATTTCAACATCAAGCCCGCGGCAGATATTTTTTGCAAATTTCACCTGCTCCCGAGACACGGTTATACCCAGAACTGTTACAACATATTTTTCAGCTGCAAATTTTGCAAAACCGCCCCAGCCACAGCCTACATCCAAGACCTTCATACCCGGTGTCAATCCCATTTTTCGGCAAATTAAGTCCAACTTGTCTTCCTGTGCACTACCGAGAGTTTTCGCTTTTTCCCAATAACCACAAGAATAGTTTAGACCTTTGTCCAGCATCAATGAGTAAAGATTGTTGCCGAGGTCATAGTGCCGCTTACCAATTATAAATGCTTTTGATCTGTTTTGAGTATTTATTATTTTTGTTATGAACCTAAGCCATAGGGATGCTTTTGTGTTGGTTTGCACTTTACGATCTAATCGATTTTCCAATATTCTTTCAAAGAATTGATCCAGTGCTTCACAATCCCACCAACCATCCATATAGCTTTCTCCGAGAGCAAGAGAACCTTCGGATAAAACCCTTTCATAAAAATTTGGGTTATGTATTTGGATATCCCAGGGTCTGCTCCCGTCAATCCGGACATCTGCAGGATCGAGTAATTTCTGGACTATTTCTTCTACTTTTGACAGCTTCATGTGATGTTCCTCCTAAAATCACGAATCAGCCGGTCAGCTTCGCCGGGGGTCTCTTATCAAATACCGCATCCAGCCAGGCCTCTCGTCGATCTGGCTTTTGAAGTCCCGCTTCTGTTTCGAGGGGCAGGTTTGGGAGTAACTTTCGTACAGCGGCGGCGAATAGACCCGAGGTGAACCCCGAGGCTGCAGCCTCTGTGGCAGCCGCGAACAGTTTTGTATCTCCCACGCCGCAGGAGGGTGAACGGCTTTTCAGTATGGCACCTGCCAGCGGCGGCAGATAGCTGACGAATTTTTCCGAAAATTCCTGCAGTTCCCGGGTCAATACCTTCCCCGTTGCCGGCTGGTGCACCTCAATAGAAGCGGCTTTTTGCACCAATAAAATGGGGTCCCGCGGGATCCCAAGACCCATGCCCACCTCCGGGCAGGCAGTGATGAAATCGACATAATGACCGAGTCGCTGCACAAAATCGCTTTGAATGATGTCGCCGTCATAGCGGCAGAAAGAAAAGCCGAGACAGCGGCTGATGAGAATTTTGGGTCTCTGCATGTTAGCAACCGGAATGATGACCGGCAGCTCTCAAAAACTGTGGACTAAAATTTTTAATGAACCGTTTCAACGGTTTTATCAGCGGATCTGAAGCTTGCGGGTATGGGCTCATGATGTTTTTGCAGTTCTTTTATTTTTTTGTTTTTGCTTCTGTTTGGTAGTGTGACTTCTAATACTTCCTCATAATTTATGACTATTCGAGGTTTCCTGAATCTTAGGGCAACATCAGAGATCTGTAGGAATTCATGGGATATTGTCCCCCGCTGGCTGGGGATTGAGGGGGTGGAGTTCTTCCAATTCCTCAACTGTCTTTTCAATTTGATTAATGACACCTTCCATATTGTTCAATACTTCTTCATCTGAAAAACAGATAACCCTAAATCCGATACTTTCGAGAGCTTTAGTCCGGTTTTAACCCTTTATAAAAACTTCCCCCGAGTGATGGGTAATGCCTGGTCCACCCCCGTCTCCTGCGGAGACACCCCCGCCAGCGGGGGACAGTTCTTCCCCAATTAAAAAAATTGCTAATAAATCAGGGCCGCCCCCGGCACTGTCCACACCTTCCAGCGGATAATCCAGGGGACATATCCCCAGTTCACAATTAATGTAATTTATTGTCCCCCGCTGGCGGGGGATCAAGGGGGTGGAGTTCTTCCAATTCCTCAACTGTCTTTTCAATTTGATTAATGACAC
>CAZIYQ010000301.1:0-2785 GCA_964543505.1 uncultured bacterium
TTTATTGAACAAAATGACCAAAACGATCAACAACACCGCCCCTGCGATGAGGTATTCCTTCATGTTCCTGAAATCAAAATTCACGGGTCTTTACTTCCTTTTTATTAATTGTGACATGGCGCGGATAACTTGCAAATCGTCATCGTCCAGTTTCAGGGCATAAATTACAGCCCCATAAACCAGCCCTGCAACGATCATCACTGTGGTGAGGGTCAGGACCGTATGCCAGGGCTCGATCAGTGGCTTCATGAAATACGCTACTAAAAAAGTGCTGATGCCCGCCAAGAGCGGCTTCATGAGTTTCGTCTGAAATGGATGCAGGTTAACGATCACTTTACATTCGATGAGCCTTATCAGAGCCAGCAACAGCATGGCTCCCACGGTTCCCCAGGCTGCCCCGATGAGACCCATTCGTGGAATCAGTATGACATTGAGAATGATATTAACGGATGCCGCTGCCATGATATTATAAAGATTGAGCGTGGTTCGGCCGATCATGACCAGCAGAGAACCTCCTATCCCTGTAATGGATTGAACCAGCATGGCCACGGCGAGAATCCGTATCACTTCTTTACCAGCAACGAAGCCTGGACCAAACAGCAGCATTATCTTGGCCGGATAGAGCACAAGGACGATGACGAAAGGCAATGCAAAAGTGAATATCCAGCGAAATACCAGTTTGAACAATTTCCCCATTTCCTCAAAATCGTCTTTGGCGTACAACTCGGAGATCATGGGTGAAAATATCCCGTTGAACGACAGCATGAACATGCGGATAATCCCCATGGTTCTCACAGCCGGATGATAGAGGCCCACGCTGGCGGAATCGAGAAAAATCCCCAGCATGATGATATCGATCCAGTGCATTAAGGTGCTGATGATGGTCATGAACATGAGGGGTGCAGAAAATTTGAGCAATTCTTTATCAACCGGCACGGGCAGGATGTCCGCTGAGGTGAAGCCGGTAAGATCTTTCAAGAATTTCCAGATGAAACCGACACCTACTGTGACGGCAAAGAGTTCCGGTACAAATAACCCCAGCTTTTGAGGGAAGAACAGATAGCAGATGCCGAGCCCTGCCAGCAACGCCGTGGGTTGAATGATCAATGTGACGGCTACTTTATATTTGAGCAGTTTATAGCCCTGCGTTGCGTAGCTCATAATATTGACGGCAACTCCCAGAGGCAGACTCAAGCTGAAGAAGATGATCAGCAGACGGAGCCATGGGTCGGCATGGAAAACATATTTAGTGAGAAGGCCGGATAAGCTCATTTGCAGGAACATCATCGCCAGCGCACTGAACAGGCCGATCTTTATGGCTGTTGCCACTGCAGAAAGCACCCTGTCCTGGTCTTGTTTACCGCGATAATAGCTCACAAACCGGAGGATGCCCCGGTCCAAACCGAAGGTTGCTACCACGCTGGTAATACGCGTGACGGCATTCGCCAGGGCATACAATCCCAACAGCCGGGGACCCACCCAGCGGGACAGCAGACCCAAAAAGAGAAATCGGGTGAACCCGCCATAGGATTCGCCAAACAGGGTAATGCCCGCTTCCTTGGCAATTTTTGTGGGTTTATTCAATTCTCACCATCGGCAAATCGAAATTCCAACAGTTTCTGCGTCCGATCGATAACCCTCTTGCAGGCATCTGTATCCAGATGGGGATACCAGCGCTCACGAGCCGCTCGGCGCTCCTGTTCAAAAAGATCTTCTCCCCTGGCAATTTCCTCAATTACACTGAAAACAGATTCCCAATCCGCACATTTGGGACCGGGAGCCGCGCTTTCATAGGCTTCGTAGAGGTCACGATCGTCCTTCAGATACTGTTTCAAATCAAAGGGGGCGAAGATGATGGGGCGGTTCAAAACCAGAAAATCAAAATACACGCTGGAGTAATCCGTGATCAGTATGTCCACAAAGGGTAGAATGAGGTTGATGTCCTGGGCTGAGTCTGATGTGAGCATCTGAATCCGCTTTTTTGATGAATCCAGGGCTCCGGATAGAGAATGATGCTCTTCATGGTAGTAATGCATTTTTATGAGGAGCACGGCTCCTGTTTTCTGCAGCGCCTCTTCCGCTGCGGCTTTAGGGAAGCCGCTGAACAAATCCACCTGACCGGTGCCGAGATTGCGGTGAGTCGGGGCATACAGGATGATCTTTTTCCCGGCTGGTACACCGGGGAGAACCTGTTCCCGGGAATAAGCCGGTTTGAGGATCACGTCGGTACGGGGACTGCCGGCTTCACAGATTTTTTTACTTGTAGTGCGAAAGGCTGTGAGCAGCCGTTCGGTCATGGCTGGTGAAGTCGAAATGATCAGATCCCACTCCTCTTTCAGAAAGGGGAAGAGTCTGAAGGACAACTGCTGTACTTTTTTAAGCAATGGCGAGATGGGCTGAAATAGATTTTTCTCATCGTCATAATGGATTTTTTTCAGGGGGATCCCATGCCAGAGCTGAATCCGCATAGCTCCTCCAACAGCATAGCGGTTCACATCGCCGTAGCCCGTATTGACAAAGGCCGCCCCTGCCCTGGCACAGTACCAGAACCCCAAAGGCGAATTGATTCCGTAAGCCGCATGGCCAGCCTTACGCAGACGCCCGACGAGTTTTTTGTCATGTGTGAGCCACACAGCCCTGATGCCGGGCAGCTGTTCAATAACATATTCAAAAAGATAGCGGGGACTGTCCCCATAGCGATGGCCGAACCAGGCCCCGAAAACCCAAATGTCTTTGCGTCTGGGGATCAGCAGCCCGAACAAAAAAGCCGGCCACGATAAAATGC
>CAZIYQ010000302.1:0-2781 GCA_964543505.1 uncultured bacterium
CAATTGTCTGGCAGTTTCTGCAAGAAGCCTGGATGACTCTTCAAGATTTCCCTCAATCCGGCAGCCTGCTGATCTGGCTTCACCGGCAACTGCAATTGCTTCCTGATGGATCTTTAACAAATCACAAGCATAAGTCGTTTGCTGTTCGGGGTTTTGCATCATTTGCATGGCCAGTTGCTGCTCTTTTCCTATTAACCGGTTTAACTTGCTGTAGTATTGGTCGCAATTTTGATTTTGATCAGACTCATACTCCCCATATACCCAGACCTGAACTGTAACGTCATCCATGATTTCCATTCCCGGTTCGGGGTATTGTTTATAGACGTGTCCTGGATCACTCTTGCTCGGTGCGTCCGCTCCCAATTCAGGTATCATGGGCAGGTCCATGTCCTGAAGGACTTTCTGGGCGCTGGAGATGGACATACCTCTCAGGTCGGGGATGGTTGAGGGCTTTTCTGCCAGGGTAAAGATAAACAGTGTAATTTCTTTACCGGACTCAACTTCTATGCCAGGGCCAGGGGTCTGTCTGGCAATGGTCTGGTCCTTTTTTGGGTCTTCGGTCTCCTCACCAAGCTCAAAGACCGGAATAAAACCAGCTTGCTCAACGGCATCCCTTGCGCTTGCAAGTTGTAGCCCTAAAACGTTGGGTACGACGTAAGTTTCTGTAATGAAGTTGTAAACCAACAATGTGACATTACTGCCAGCCGCAACCTCGGTTCCGGCTTCCGGTGCCTGACTATAGATGGCCCCTTCCTTTTCAGGATCATTGGTCTCGTCTCCCAGTTCTAATACGGGATTAAGACCGGCGGCCTTGACAGCGGCAGACGCTATTGCAAGTTGTTGACCGATGACATTTGGCACCTTGTTGCTCACGACTTGCTCATCGTAAAGATAGAGAGTCACGCCGTCATCCGGCTGCAGAGGCCCGTCATGTTCCGGCACGGCCTTCTCCACGGTGCCGACCTTGTCTTTATCTGCAGTCGGGCTACCAAGTTCAGGCGGCAGAACTAACAGATCGACTGCATCGATGGCCGCAACGGCATCTGCATAACTCATTCCCACCACATCAGGCAGAGGAATTCCACGAGAAGCCTTTTGGTCATATAAATCCTCAGAGCCTTCTAAACAAATTTTGGCGTTCTTATTGGCCTCTTCAATCGGAGGATAAAACAGTTGCGCGGCATCAATTTGCGCCAGAACATCTTTCAATAAATTTTCAGATTCAGCCAGTGATTTCCCGCTAACCGTCTTTTGCCCCTGGGCGGCAGCTTGCAGCTCATGTAAACGGTTGTTTAACTCAGAAATTTTGCCATCATAATCAGCGGAATTATCACTTACGGACGATGATTTATCAACAATTGTCCGGCTGATAGTATCAATTTGACCCTTAATGCTTTTGATTTGTTCAGGAATTGACTTATCCTTATTGGGAATCGTATCCGGATCAATACTTTCCAGCTTCTCAACAATGAAAGATGCCTGCGTATTTAATGTCACGCCACGTTGAGAATACTTACTAACGGCATTAGCTAAATCAGAGATATCTGATTGCTTCTCTTTTAATGTGTTTAAGGAGATTTGTATTTGCTGAAGTTGAGATTGATCAACAAGCAAATCCTTTGAAGCGGTAAGATTTGATAATGTTTGCTGTATGGTATTCTTCAATGGATTAAGTTTGTGCTGTATTTGAGAATATTCTTGAAACTTTTCTGTAACTACTTCAGATGCATTGCGTGACTCTTTAATCAAACGTTCAAGATCAGGTATTTCTGTGGATTCCTTTATTTTTTCATATCCCTGACAAACAATCAATGTATCATTTTCAATGCTGTCGCGAAGGGTAGCCACCGACTTACTTAAAACATCAATGTTTCCGGATTCGCTTAAAACAGAATCATCAAACAAATCATCTTGAAGTTCTCCGGTATTCGGGGTACCTAACGAATTTAACTGCGCTTCAATGGCGGTGATTTGCTCTTCCATATAATCCTCAGCCAATTTAAGGCGCTCAATAAATCCTGCTATTTGATCACCAATCGGCTCTATTTGGTCCTTAACAGATGTGATTTCTGTCAGTAACCCCTGAAGGTCCCTGGCTTCTGTTATTTCTGCCTCTTCCGGCGGGTCAGAATCCAGATAATCAAAAATTAAAGAAACAGGCTTTGGCTGATAATCATCGAGAATATGACGCATATGCACTTTTGCGGTGAGAACATACTGACCTGTTTGTGTATTCTCTGGAAAACTAATTTCAAAAATAGATGGCCTTCTACTATCTGCTGAAATCTGCTTTAAAGTAGCGGGAGAAATTGTTGGATTCTCAGCATCATTGTCAGGAGAAAACAGTTGGACATCATCCAATTCAGCGTACATCCCGGCATAATAGGGGACCTTAGCAATAATTTCTACTTTTGCCGGGCGGCTACGGTAAACAGCCGTATCCATATTCATGAACACATGCGTCAGGTCTACAAAAACCTGTAAAGGTTCTCCAATAAAGGCCATTTTGTCATCTTCAAAAAATTGTGCATATTCTATCGGTTGCTGCAACGCAGCATAACCAACCTCTGATAAAGGGTCGCGTTCCCACTTCCCAAATGCAAGAACAGGATAGACATTATAAAAAGCTGGAGCATCTTTAAAATATTTTTCTAATTGATCTTTCTTAATCGTAACAAAGCTATCTTTCTCGGGCGCTATAATTTCCCATAACACATCTTTTCCCGGGTTTTCCGGTTTGTAACGGCTCGGTTTTAATGTTTTCTGACCTAACACATTCCA
>CAZIYQ010000303.1:0-2760 GCA_964543505.1 uncultured bacterium
AAAACTTTTGTACCAAAATAAAACTAATTATTAGTAGGAGTATATATGAAAAAACTAACCACATTTTTATTGATGTCCATAGTGCTGGGTAGCCTATGGGGAAAAACACCTGACCGAAAGGAGTTCAGTGCAGCCTTCGTTAAAGTTGCCGCAATGGGAAATCCTGCGGTGGTATCGATTGTTTCTGAAAAAACCGTAACGAGACAATTCCCGCATTTTTTCATGAACCCACAGGATGACCCTTTTAAAGGAATGGATTATAAAGGGGAAACCTTGGGCTCCGGTGTCATCATTGACGCAAAAAAGGGCTATATCGTCACCAATAATCACGTGGCGGAAGATGCTGATGATATTCAAATAATACTCTTTGACAAACGTGAACTCAGTGCTGAAATTATTGCTACAGACCCGCTTTCTGATCTTGCCCTGCTTCAAGTTGAAGCAGATGATCTGTCTCAGGTAAACTACGGCGATTCCGATGATTTGGATGTCGGTGAATGGGTTGTTGCTATCGGCAGCCCCTTTGGACTGAATCTGAACCATACGGTTACGGCTGGTATCGTGAGTGCAAAGGGCAGGAGCGATGTGATTTCAAGAGGAAATTTTGAGAATTTTATTCAGCACGATGCAGCCATAAATCCCGGCAATTCCGGTGGTGGGTTATTTAACCTTGATGGGGAACTGGTTGGGATCAATACGGCCATCGCCACGGATGGTTTCTCACGAGCCAGCGCCGGTGTCGGATTTGCGGTACCGGTCAATCAGGTGAAAAGGGTAATCAGTGACCTCATCGAAAATGGTCATGTTACTCGCGGATGGCTGGGAGTTTCAATTCAGGATATCGATAAAAACATGGTCAAGGCCCTTGACCTTGATGACAGCAATGGTGCCATTATTGCCCAGGTTATCCCGGACAGCCCGGCTGCTTCCAGTGATATTCAGGATCAGGATATCATTACTGAAGTGGATGGGATTAAAGTCGAAGATGCATCAGGTCTTAAAAATATTGTTGCCAGCCGGCACCCCGGAGATAAAGTCAAATTCAAAATCATCCGGGACAAACATGTGAAATCAATATATGTAAAACTGGGCACACGCCCCGATGAAGACGATCTCGCTTCAGGGGTAGTTGGAACCAATAGTTTTGATATAATTGGGCTGAAAGTCGATGAGCTGGATTTATCTTCTCCACATGCAGATTACCCTGCAGACCATGGTGTCGTCATCACAGAAGTGAAAAGTGGATCGGTGGCGGAGAAAGCGACTATTCGTGTGGGTGAAGTGATCGTCAAATTGGGGAAAAAAGAAATCGACTCGGTGGAAGAATACCTCGACATTTTAAACGACTACGAAACGGGCGATTCCATATTATTACTTCTCAAGCGAGAGAACGGCTCCCGATTTGTTGCCCTCGAAATCGAATAGTTCACAGAAATAACAGCCATTAAACCTGACCGACCCATCACACGCCGAGGTTTGGCCGGGGGAGATTTTTAGAATGGATTTCCGACCCTAAATTCTCCCCCGGTTTCATTTTACACTCCGCAAATTCAACCGTAAATCCCTGCCCATTTGGGGACAAATTTCCTGCTTTAAAAAATAAAATCATGCTTTTTACTAATATTAATTCCATTTTATGCTAAAATATTTTTAATATTGACAGGTAATTATTCCTTCAATGCCACGATGAAAGTCGATATTTTATGAACAAAGAAAGGTTAAAAAATGATTTTTTCGAAATCTACTGAATATGCAATACAGGCCATGATCTATCTAGCTGTGCACCCTACTCAAGATAAAATAATGGTAAGCACAATCGCTGAAGATTATGACATTCCACGTCATTTTTTGGCAAGACTCGTACAGACGCTTGCAAAACATCATCTTATTAAATCAACTCGGGGCAGAGGCGGAGGTGTTCAATTAAACAGACCGGCCGAAGATATCCGTGTATCACAAATTGTTGAAGCCATCGAAGGTCCGCCGCCGGAATCCGACATGTGTGTTATCGGACTGGATGAATGCAATGATCAAATCCCCTGTCCTCTCCATGATCAATGGCAGATCATTAAAGAAAATATCAATCGATTAATGGTGGATGAAAATCTCGCTCATCTCGCAAAAGAGGTTATTCGAAAAAGAGAACTGCTTCGAAAAATGAAGTAGAGCTTGGACACCCCGAACTGTACAATTTCCGGCTCAGCGCGTTTGATGATGCTGCCACGATTTTATTAATAGCAGCACGGATGTGACTGCCACCAGGGTCAGCATTGATGCGGGAACTGTATTTCCGTAAATCCAGTAGCCGGTAGCAAAAAGTGAACTGTAAACCGCAAAGCATCCCAAAACCATGTTCAGAATTCCCATAGGGACATCCCATCCTTCGGAAATCACTGCACCGGCCTGATCTGATATGTTTTTCCACCCGGGGCCTCCCGGATGGACGAGTGCATAAAATTTCACCAAAGTCTGTGGGTTAGTTGGGGATGTCAGGTAGGTGACGATCAGCCACGCCACTGTGGTGATGGCAACCCCTGAAATCAATTGAAGATGACTTGAGATCTCGCCAACACCGAGGCCGGGCAGGATTAACTGGAACATGACGGCCACCAGGAACGAGACCACCATTGCTGTTATTTCGCTGAAGGCATTGATGCGCCACCAGAACCAACGCAGAATGAATAGCAAGCCGGTACCCGCTCCGATTTGCAGCATAATATTGAATGCCTGCAGGGCATTGCTCATTGCGAGAGCCAGCAG
>CAZIYQ010000304.1:0-2723 GCA_964543505.1 uncultured bacterium
GGGGCGCTACTCTGGCTGTTTAGGCGAAACATGTCAAGGAGAAAGTTTTGTAAGTATTGAATATATAAGGGAAAGTGTTGACTTTTAGATTATTTTTGTTATAGTGATAGTGGCATATTTTATGTAGATCAAATATCAGAATTGTAAAACATATGCAGGGTGAAGTACTGTTTCGGGTGTCAGTGAAGGATAGGGCCTCCTTTAAACCAAAAGGAAGTGACTCTATGAACGGATTGGTAGTCATAGGAGATTATTATGAAAGGAGAAAATAAACTTACGGTTTTCGCATCTGGCAATGGCGATACGATTATGATTGAGGCGCATAACAAAACGATTATCACTGACATTCATTATCGAAAAGACCAAGCAGAAGATGATGAAAATGATCGTGTCCCAGATTTTGCACCAGACATTCGCGATTCATGCCCTAATGATCGCTTGGATATTTTTATTTTAACGCATCCGGATAAGGACCACCTTGGCGGCTGGGCAGAAATATTTCATGCCGGTTCTCCCGATGACCATGATTCTGATCCAGACGATAGTGAGCCTAAAATTATTGTAGGTGAAATATGGTGCACGCCGCATGCGCTTGCCCCCCATTATGTAACAGAGCAAGCAAAACCTCTTATTGATGAAATCAAACGACGCGATGTGTTGCGTGGGAGCGTAACCGGCAATTTAGATGGAAATCGTTTAGTAGTAATGGACACATCAACTCACTGCGAAGGAAATGTCACTGAAAAACTATCTTGGCGACTACTTGCACCTACCAAAGATGAAGGGAGCATCCCCAAAGCACCTGATGACGAAACTCCCACCTCAACTAATCCAACAAGTCTAGTGTTTCAGTGGACAGTGAAAGTTGGCAATTATGCGAACCAATTTATTTTGGGTGGTGATTCAACAGTTGAAATATGGGAGCGCATCGAGCAAGAGGTTCATGCTAAGAATCCAGATTCGTTAGCATGGCATATCCTTGTAGCACCCCACCACTGCTCCCGACACTCCATAGGCCGCGTTAATAATGGCAACGGAAATGATGCAGAGTTTGAGGAGTCAGAGGCAGCACTACGGGCATTAGGAGAACAACGGGGTAATGGGTTTGTGGTATCCAGTAGCAAAAGAATTATTCGGGGTGCACAAACACCTCCAAGTTTTCATGCCAAAAATCGGTATCTAAAAATACTATCCAGAGGAAATGACGTTAGCTGTGAACATAGAAAAAGGTTCCTGTGCACGGGCGGTGATGTTGATGAAGATAAGCCAGCACATGTCGTTTTTAATTTAACGGGATCAGGTCCTACTCGCGCCCAAAAGGCAAAGACATCAACTTCTGCGGCCATCGTTTCCTCTTCATCTGTAGGCAGGGGTGGTGGATATGGGCAGTGATGACAGTAAGTTCTAAACCAGTTCGCTCGCCTTCACTCAGACACGAGGCTGCTGTAATAGCTGCTTCTATGGGTGTTATTGAAGACTCTATTGATATTTCAATCGACCCTGAATCAGAGAGAGTATCAATATGTTTTACGCTGGAGACAGAACTTACTGTTGAGGGTTCTGTTGCAGATATTAGAGCTGAAGAGCCTATTAAACTGAGTTACGCAAGTCGTGATGCAGTGGGAATTACTGCGCCGAATGTGTGGTGTTTGAGAGAAGATTTCCCTCGAAACCTAGGGCACCTCAATCCAGTTTCTTCTGATTCGCCAGTAAATCTTTGCCTTGCCCGAGCAGGCCTTCAGCCAATTTATGATCGATACGGGGTAGAAGGCATATTGCATCGCCTTCGTACTTGGATGCGCGATGCCCAAACAGATTGCTTGATGGCAGATGGCTGGGAACCAGTTCCCTATGGTCAGAATATAGATTTTCGCGTTGGGCTCCTAAGTGCAAAAGCATTTCAGGAAATTGCGGCAAATTCTGGAGGCCAAGCTGATTGGACTTGTGGTGAAGCTAGAATCACCCCTCCTGATCAGGGTGACATCGTATTTATATACCCTGAAGAAATTTCAGCTACGATGCCTTCTCATCAGTCCTCTCTAGCGGAGCGGGTAAATAATGCTGTTAATGCAGATAGTCAACGTGTGGGTGTACCATGGGTTTTTGTATGGTCAGACCAAAATTCTCCATTGTCCGATCCAATATTTGGCCTTTGGCACACCTACAAGGATATGCGCGATGCACTCGGTTCAATCGGATTAACTCAACAGCTAGATGATTCCACGGGAAATATTTTTGCAAATGGTTGTGACTGCTCACATTTTCCCGAGGGGCGCAAGTCATTGGTTATACTGATTGGGATATGGCGGCCAAAGCCTTTACTCAAAAGTATTTTTGGTCTCTCAGAGGACTCGACTGCTCGCAGTCTAGAAATAAGAGCGTTTATTCTCGAAACTAATCGCCATAACAATCCAGTCGAAGATGAAACCAAATTACAAGCAATTATAGCAGACCCATGGCCATGTGCGGAGCTATTTCGATGGACCACAGGAACAGATGAAATGCCGGGAATTGCCCTTATAGGTTATGGCTCTTTGGGAAGCACGGTTGCCGACTACTTGCTTCGATCAGGAGTCACAGATATTGGAGTAATCGACCCAGACAAAATCCTTCCACACAATCTAGCTCGACACCGTGGCGAAAGTCAGGATTTATATAAACCTAAAGTGGATCACTTTGACCTAGCTGCGAAGGCTATTTCATTTCCAGGGGCTCAGGCAACA
>CAZIYQ010000305.1:0-2671 GCA_964543505.1 uncultured bacterium
CGATCTAGTGTTAAGACCCTGATGCAGTATAATCCGGAACTTCGAAAAGGTGTAATCCCACCGCTGAAAGATGGAGAGACCTATACCTTCAGGATGCCGGAAAGTGCCAGTCCGTTATTTGATTCCCTATTTGCCCTTGTTGAAATTGAACCCAGCGATGAACTGGTCATATCAGATCATAAAGTTAAAAAAGGGGAGAGTCTCTGGCTAATCGCTAAAAAATACGGGGTGCGGATTCAGGACATTGTTTCCATGAACAAACTCCAGAGTGCCCGCTACATCAAACCGGGTCAAATTTTAAGAATTCCTATCAAGGGCTATGCAGACTATCGTATCGAGAATAGTGATTCCCAAAAAATCTACCATACTGTCAAATATGGTGATACACTCAGTGGCATTGCAATGCGCTATCGAACCTCGGTAACAAAAATTAAAAAATGGAACGGACTCCGCAGTGATTTTATCCGTAAAGGTCAGAAATTGATCATCTGGAAAAAAGTATGAAACGCTCATCTTTTTGGAAATGGCTCCCTTGGACCATCGTGGTCATCCTGATTCTGATCGTCCTGCCTTTGAGTAATGCAGGAAATCTGCAAATCAGCAAAGGTCCGCGTATCGGTTTAATCGAGATCAATCGTCCTATATTGTCTTCGCGACAGACCGTTAAAGATCTTAATTATTTTGAAGACAGCGGGAATGTAGACGGCATTGTGATCCGCCTGGAGACCCCGGGTGGTGCCGTTGCTGCCAGCCAGGAGATATTTCAAAAGGTCAAATCAATCACCGACGGTTACCTGCCAGTAGTTGCCTCAATGGGTAACGTGGCGGCGTCAGGCGGATATTATATCGCTATCGGGGCGGACTCGATTATAGCGAATCCGGGGACAGCCACAGGTTCGATAGGGGTCATCATGGGCTATCCCGTGATCAGCGAATTGATGGAAAAAATCGGCGTAAAGTATGAACAGATTAAAAGTGGCGAATTAAAGGACAGCGGCTCATCTTTTCGGGAAGCCACGGAGAATGATAAAGCCTATTTTCAGGATCTCATCGATGATCTGTTCACTCAGTTCGTGGGGGATGTAGCAGAGATGAGAAAAAAGTCTGTCGAAGATGTACTCGTGCTTGCTACCGGTCAGGTCTATTCAGGTTCACAAGCTTATTCAATGGGACTCATTGACAGGTTGGGAACCTTTGAAGATGCAATTTACATGGTTGGGAAGATGACCGGTATTCCGGGTAAACCGGTATTGATAAAACCCCCCAGACCTAAGAAAGGGATTTTCGACATTCTGTTTGGGGAACTGGATATGAAATTACCCCTGGGCCTAACGCATGCTATTCCTGAATACATGATGCATTAACTCAAAAATATATTATGTTGAAAATGGAGTATCCTAAATTATGACAAAAGCAGATATTATCAAAGAAGTTGCAGGAATGACGGGGCTCACGAGAGTTGAGACGGAAGCTGTATTTGAGGGAATTCTTGAATCTATCGGAAATGCCCTCAAACGCAATGAACGTGTGGAAATCCGTGGGTTCGGTAATTTTTCTGTCCACTTTCGGAAAGCACGTGAAGCAAGGAACCCTGCTACAAAGAAAATGGTGACCCTTAAAGACAGGAATGTGCCTGTTTTCAAAGTTTCAAAAATATTGAAAGAAAAAGTAAATAAATCGTTGCTAAGAGGATTTTAAAGGAGGTTAAATGCCCTGCGGTAAGAAAAGAAAAAAACGTAAAATGAATACTCATAAACGTAAAAAACGCCTGCGTGCGAATCGCCACAAAAAGAAAATAAGATAGGCATTGACCCGAAAAGGGTCAAGCTACTGTCATTGAAGTTAAAACTTATTGGATTTCAATGACCCTATCAAGATATTATTTCTACGATACCGTCAGTCTTTCACCATGAAGGACTGACGGTTGTTGCTACTCAGAAATACATATATGTACACTTCCATGCAAGATTCAGGATTTTAAATAACTTTTAGTCGATGACTCTTTCTGAACAGACTATCCTATCGGTCTCTCAACTGAATAACCAGGTTAAGTATCATCTGGAAAAGCAGTTTCGGCATGTCTGGGTTGAAGCGGAAATCTCCAACTCAAAAAAGTATCCATCAGGACATTATTATTTTTCACTCAAAGATGATCGCAGCGAAATTAGCTGTGTCATGTTTTCCAGTGCTTTTTCGAGGATCGATTTTCAGCCTGTTTCTGGGATGAGAGTGCTGGTAAACGGAAATATTTCGCTGTATTTACCGAGAGGACAGTACCAATTGGTGGCTCAGAATATGTACCCCGCAGGACAGGGAGCTCTCTGGTTGGCCTACGAAACTCTAAAAAAACGTCTGGAAGCGGAAGGTCTTTTTGATGAAACCCGGAAAAAAAGATTGCCGGTTTATCCTTCAAGGATTGGTGTGGTCACTTCAAGTAGTGGCTCCGTCTTACGGGATATTATCAATGTTGTCTCACGCCGGGCACCTCAGGTCGAGATACTGCTGCGCCCAGCCCTGGTTCAAGGCAAAGGAGCAGGACGGGATATTGCGAGAGGAATTGAGGAATTAAACGATTACGGCAAAATAGATCTGAACATTGTGGGTCGTGGTGGAGGGGCATTGGAAGACTTGTGGTGTTTTAATGAAGAAGTCCTGGCCTACGCAATCCGGG
>CAZIYQ010000306.1:0-2635 GCA_964543505.1 uncultured bacterium
TATTTATTTAAATCTTATCATTTTGCATGAGGATGTGCCTTTTGATAGGCTTTCTTTAAAGTCTCTATTTGAACATGGGTATAAATCTGGGTTGAGGAAAGACTGCTGTGGCCTAAAAGGTCCTTGACTGACATCAAATCAGCTCCTCTGTCGAGTAAATGCGTAGCAAATGAATGCCGGAATGTGTGGGGGCTTAGGTTTTCTTCACCAAATTGCAACCGGAAATATTTCTTCACAATATTATAAACTGTCTTTGTGCTAATATGGCGGATGCTGTTCGGTTGTGTTTTTCCCCGTTCACGCGGGAATAAAAATTCAGAGTGGTAAAATCTTTCATCATTATTTCTGAACTTGAGGAATTCTTTAAGAGCATTTAAGGATTTTTGACCCAATATTACGATTCGTTCCTTATTTCCTTTGCCTAATATACGAACAATCTTTTCCGCCGAGTCAACATCATTTAGCTTGATTTTTATCAACTCAGAAATTCTTATTCCGGTGGAATAAAATAGTTCCAGAATTAATTTGTCCCTGCTCCCTTTAAGGCTGTTATCGAAAGGTCTGTCGAGCAGTTTATTAATGTCGTCCTCTCTAATAAATATCGGTAGATTTTTGGGGATCTTTGGTGATTTTACTGCTCTGGCAAAATTAATGATTTTAGAATCAAATTTACACAAATATTTATAAAATGATTTCAGTGTAGCAAGTTTTCTTGCAACGGTCCGGGCGCTTAATCCTTTTTGAGTCAGTTTATTCAAAAAATATTGAATGGTTGATTCATCAATTTCACATAGATCGGGGGTCTGGTCGTAGGATTGTAAATAAATTAGAAAATCGTTCAGATCGGTTTTGTATGAACGCGCAGTATGACTGGAATATCTCCGCTCAAATTGGATATAATCCAGAAATTCCCGAATCAACTGTTCATTTTTATCAGACATGCGTCAACAGTTTAAGAACCTTTCCAAATTCATCAGGGATGGGTGCAGTCCAGCACATCCGCTCTCCGGTCTCCGGATGATCAAATTCTAAAGATTGTGCATGCAGGGCCAATCTATCCATTTTTTTAAAAACTGCTTTAATCACTGGTGTAAATTTTTGATGATATGATTTTATGAGAGACCTGCCTCCGGAATAAAGCTTGTCTCCAAGAATAGGATGACCGATATGCTTTAAATGTACCCTTAATTGATGTGTCCTGCCGGTGTGCGGTTTCAGCGTAACCAGTGAAAATGGCGCATAATATTCATCCCTTGAATAATGGGTAATGGAGTTTCTTCCTTTAGATGCATTCAGCTGAAAAATGATGCGGTTTTGAGGATCTCGGTCCAAAAGTCCTGATATCTCTCCCTCCTGGTCAAGTTGCCCCCAAACCAATGCCTTGTAAATTTTCCTCACAGTCCGTTTTGCAAATTGTTGACTGATATGATTGTGGGCATGATCGGTTTTGGCAACGACCATCACTCCCGAAGTATCTTTGTCCAGGCGATGGATGATCCCCGGACGAGCAGGACTCACTGCTGATAACTTTTTAAAATGATACAATAAACCATTCACGAGGGTGTGGTCCGGATTTCCATTGCCGGGATGAACCACGAGACCCGCCGGTTTGTTGACAACGGCAATATCATCATCTTCGTATAAAATTGAGAATGGGACTTCCTGGGCTTCTAAAGTCGAAGGATTAATAGTTTTGAAAGTGCAATCGATAATCTCACCACCTTTCAACAATAGAGAGGGTTTTGATACCTTTTCATTGACGGTGATGTCAGCGTTTTTAATATAGAATTGTATTTTAGATCGGGAATGCCTGGGAAGTTTGGAGGTAAGAAAATTATCCAGGCGCATACCTGCAGAATCAGCGATGAATTGATAGTTTTCAGTCAATTATGGACTTGCGGTATTTTTATTTTTAGAGAAAATAGAATTGGTGATGTACAGTGTAATGCCTACCGTAACAGCAGAATCTGCAATATTAAAAACATACCAGCGATATTGATTAAAGCCGATATCAATAAAGTCGATTACTCCGTGAAATGTCTCCGGGAAAAAGATCACAAAACTGCGATCGATCATGTTGCCGAGAGCCCCTCCAAGGATCAGGGCCAGGCTGATCCGCAGCAATAAACTATTATTCCTTTCGAGATACATATAATAGAGAATGAGAAAGATCGCAAACAGTGATAATAGGGTGATCAGACTCATGAAAGAACCTATGTTTATCCCGAACGCGATACCAGGATTTACCACATGAGTAAACCTGAAATAATTACCAAAAACATTGACCTGGGAGTTTATTGCCAGGTTGTCTCTGACCCAATATTTTGAGATTTGGTCAAAGAGAACAACGAGGAACGAGATCGATAATATTTTCAAGGTCGTTTTGATTTTACTTTACATTTGTAACAGGTTGATGTATGTGGAACTTCAGTCAATCTCTCGGCTTCAATTTTTTCTCCGCATTCTTTGCAGATACCAAAAGTACCTTCGTCGATCATCGACAGAGCTCTGTCCAGATACTGCAGATAAGTTGTTTCCCGGGTGATCCAGAAAAATTCCTTCTCGCGTTCCATCTGGTCTGAACCGGCATCTGCCATGTGAGATGAGTAAATCGCATTTACCGTCTCACCTTCCA
>CAZIYQ010000307.1:0-2602 GCA_964543505.1 uncultured bacterium
ATCAACAAAAATAGATCCTTTGACAGATGAGTTGGTCATTAGTCATGCTAAAGAGATATTTAACTTTGATGCCAGTCGGCATTTAGAAGGAGTATTAGTCGGAGAAAATGGGAACCGCCTGTTGACGACTTATGATGAAACTCAGCAAGTCTTTATTTACAACTTACTTCCCGTTGGTAATTCAGGGGGGAATGAATTTAAAAAATTACTTATTTATCCTTCAGATGCCAAGGAAAAATTAACCCGGCTTGTTCCAATTATACACAATCGAGCCGTTGTACCCCTACCGAACGATGCAAATAATATATTTATTATCTGTTTATACTATTGAATTTTCAAGAATGTTAGTCTAAAAGCTATGTTTATCAACCTTTCTTATTGTTTATGAAATTATGTCAGATGTCAGTTATCTCTATCTAGATTTAGTTTTTGACCAGAAATTAGAAAGAATAGCCAAAACCACCTGGATACCACTCAGACTCATCCAAATCGGTGATCTGATATCACTACTTGAACAACAACTTCCCCCCTCGTTAATAAGATCATTTACAATTGAATTATTCCCTGTATTCATGGATAGCATCGAGCGGTTCAACAGCAGGAAATTTTGTTCATTAAATCCACTGCTTTTTGAAAAATTATTATCATTTTTCTATCCTCTATACGAGCATTTTGATGAATTGCAGATCACTCACTTTAACAAATTTCTTGCATGTGCGATAAAAATAAATCTTCAATTAATAGAGCCTGAAAAGATTCTGGAATTAGTATCAAAATATAATTGGTTAAAAGACTCAGGAGATGCTCATCAATTAGAAGGAACCTCACAACTAGATGTTTTGACCGACCTGCGAACCAAATCCGATATGTTAAACCGGTTAGATGAGATTGTCAATCCGGATTACATAAGCTTAATAAATAATAAATCTATGGGGAGACAAGCAGCTACATCCAAGAGCATAAACGGATTGTTTGTCGTAACAGAAGATGAGATATCTGCCGGGATGCTTGCGACCATCTATTTAAATGATATCTTAATTTCGGATGGTTTGCCGGAAGATCAAATCAGGTTCAGCAGTCATGCAATTAAAGAAAATGATATTCTTAATGATCAGACTCACAATGTTTGCAGGTACTTAAGAAAAGTTTATAACCCAAATCCTGAATCCAAAATAAAACTAAATTACTACATCGATCAACCAACTTCCACGCTAACAGGAAATTCAATTGGATTAGCGCTCGGGATATTGGGATTAATTGGAATAAATCAGTATAACAAATTTCATACGGCAAAGACACAGATCTATGATGATGTCGCAGTGACCGGTGCCATATCTTCATCTGGTCAAGTTACTGAGATTGATGAGGGGTCTTTGAAATTAAAAATTGAGGCCGCTTTCTACAGTCAAATTAATACTGTTGTTGTTCCTGATAGCCAGTTTGAGGTGTGTCAGTCCTATCTTTTGGAGTTAAAAAAAATATATCCAAAACGCTCTTTTAAAATTATTCCAGTAAAACAGCTCCCGGACATACTGGAAGAACGTGAAGTAACGGTGTTGAGACCTGTAAATTTATCTGGATTGATTAAGCAAACAGTCAAACTGTATTCAAATGTTGTATTGATTATCTCGTTTATCATTGCCATGATTAGTTTATCTGCAATCGCTTTTGGCGTAGTGAATACTCATGTTCCGGACAGTATTACCGCTGAAGATGGATATTTTCACATCAAGAATAAATTTGGTTTTGAACTTTGGGAAGCTAAAATATTTAATAGTACGATTGATTCGGATTTGTCTAATTTCCCATTTGCAAAACAAACTTCAATAGTAGATTTGGACCAGGATGGTACAGAGGAAGTGATCATTGGAAATGGACTGGATACGGGAGGCAGAATCGTCTGTTATAATCAGGATGGTAGTGCCCGGTGGTATTTTGACACGGGCGCAAAGTTAAATTCGGAGATAACACCTACCAAAATCAATTCAGAGTTACAGTGATGAAAGTGTGCGATCTGAATGGAGATGGTCTCGCGGAGATAATCGCCGGAAGCGAACACGCATTTTTCCCCTTTCAATTAGTTATCTTAAGCAATAGTGGTGAATTAATCTCTGAATACTGGAATTCAGGGTTCATCAACGGAATTGATAAAATCGAAATGACTGATTTAAATGATAATGCAGAAGTGATCCTTGTTGGTGTTAATAATGAATATAACGCGGGCTTTGTTTCCATTATTGACCCTTTTAATGTGGAGGGTACATCCCCCCAGCAGGACCCATATTACACGATGCATAACGGTGAACCAGGTACGGAGATCTACTATTTAAGATTTCCAAGATCCCCTTTCAGAATAACTGTAGGCAGAGATGAGGCCAAACTCTTCCGATCGGCAAATAACGCTATCTCAATTGGTATCGGGCCAGGAAGTGTTACAATAGGATATTATGAGTTATCATATGGAATGCAAGTGACATTATTTGATTTAACCGATCGGTTTTATAAATTTTATAAAAATACCTATCCGGATATTGTACAACCAAAATACAATGACTCTGTTGATTTAGTCATCCGATCTGCATTAACTATTTGAATAGTTATA
>CAZIYQ010000308.1:0-2600 GCA_964543505.1 uncultured bacterium
GTTAAGGTTTCTTCTGGTGAGAGTTCTATCTCATTATTTATAATCAATTGCCCACCGCTTGATTTTAGTGATGATCTCATCCACGGTTTCCTTCAGATCGCTGCCCATTCGAAGATACTCAAGGGGATGTGAAGCTTTCATGAAGGACATGAGTGCGTAATATGTGGGCTTGTACCTGTCTTTCAAATGATGCGGATTCTCATCAAATAGCCGGAGGGTCGCATTGTACTGCTTCTTTGCAATGAGCAAAATTAAATAGTCGTTAATATCTTTTGAAAATATTTCAAATGACTCATCTTTTTCAAGGAATTCCTTTGATATTTGAAGACTTTTTTCAATCTCATCATTCCACAGAAATATCATAGCTGCAGTATGACTACTGTAAATATTTGGCTTCATATCGATGAGTTTTTGAGCATATCCAGATGCTTTTTGCATATCCAAACGGTTTTCAAAAAACATCCGGGCTAAACCATCCATTGCCTCTGGATAATCTTTCTCCACAGCCATGAGGTAGTACTTTTCGGCTTTTTTGAAGTCTTTGAATTCTACTTGGTACAATAGTGCTAAATTGAACATGGCATCCGGATTACCCTTAGCAACAGCTTCTAATAAATTTTGTTCTGCTTTCTCCTGGTCGTGTTCAGCCGAAATATAGAGGTAGCCAAGTGTTGCGAATTCTTCGGCAGATTTATGTGTGATCTTTTCTAAAACGGCTATGACAGCTTTTGAATTATTATAATCTAAATATTGATCGGCATTTTCTTTGATTTCTAAATCCGAAATTAATAAATCCTGCTGGGAACCCCCATTTGATTTTTCGCGTGAATTCCAGTATTCTGTAATGAGCTTATGCTGTAATTCTCGATCAATGCTGGTGCGCGCAAGTACTTCAGTCATTAGCCTTGTATATCCAGTTGCTGCTTGTTTATTTCTGATCAGCGAAATATGATTCTTGGCTTTTTGTGCAAGATCTTTCTCGTCACACCATAGTTGAAGGAATTCCACCAGGTACTTCACGCGACGATCATCCCACTTTCTGCCATGGCGCATGAGGAACCAGATATTAAAAAATCGTTCTGAAAGACGATATAAATTATTCTTAGTGTGTGTGTGCTCTTTTTCTATAATGTGATATTTTTGCAGCTGTTTTAACTGGGCAGATACTCCCTTGCTGGTTTTCTTAGTCCTGACTGCGATTTCCTTGGTGCTTACCGCATCCCAGCTGATAGCTATAAAATCTACAATTTCCTGTAATTCCGCCGGTAAACTATCCATGCGATGTTTGTAAATGGGGGTTACTTCGTCTAAAATATTTTCCAGGTCTGCATAGGCTTTTCCGTTCAAGTCATCAACCAACAGATCGTACAAAATAATGATGGTGCGAATGACACCTCCGGTAATTCTGCGGATGGCTTCAATTCGCCCAGGTTCATTTTCAATAATCTCTTGTACTCTGTTTGTCTTCAGGCGGCGGCCCAGGTTCAGCAACAACGTTTTGACTTCATCCGTATTTAATCCATGTAGTTGAGGTGTTCGGAAAAACTCATAGAAAGGATGCTTGTAATCGTAGTTAAACTCCAAGCTACCGGATGATGCTCCGATAATACACAGATCAACGGATTCAGTCAATATTTCACGAAGACGGTGGGCTTCTTTTTCATTGAATTTTTTAAATAATGAATCAATATTATCAATGAGCAGGATGAGTTTTTTCCCAAGGATTTTCAGTTCAGCCCGGATCAAATTTATACAATACAATTCATAGTCCCCCTCATTGGCGTAGGGCTGCATTTTATTGTATAAACCAGTGACGACTCCTTTTTCATCAAGATATTCAGCGACGGTTTCCCACAATTTATAAAGACGGGTAATGTTATATTGCTCTTCATTGAACCGGACCGGAATCAATTTTTTGCGAAGAATTGGGTCATTCTCAATTTCGTAAGCTATACGAAGAAGAAGTGTTGTTTTTCCCTGTCCGCGCATCCCCTGAATGATATAATGTTGGAGTGGCTGGTTTGGCTTACATTTCTTGATATCCGTCATGATATCCTGAAAGAGTTTTGTGCGAACAACGAAATTTTCGATCAACTCTTCTTTTGATTGTGAGGCCGGGTTGTATAGTTTCGGTAGATTAGTTCGCAACGTTCTTCCTCCACCACTCGCTTACCACCGGAGAATTGAACCGATAGATTTTGGGATTTTTGCTGTTGTCGATATATCCGTCATATTTTAGAGAATTCACAATATCACGGTAAACATCTATCACTTCGAATTTTCCGGCAAGATCGAAAATATCGTTAGAGTGGATCATCCCGGTTTCCGATGCGATATTCAATAATTCTTTGGCAAAATTATGTTCATTGCCTTTCCAGGATTTTCGTAAGCGGTCATACCAATGCTCAAAGTAACTTCGCTGCTCCAGCATTTCATCAAAAGCATGGTCAACAATTTCCCGGGTAATGGTGTTCTTGCCAGATTGACAGGACATCCTCAATTCCCATATCATTAATTGGAGGTAAAATGGATTCAGCCATTGAATTCGACGAGTGATGTATTCTTTAATACTTAAATCAAGAACAAAATTATACTCAGTG
>CAZIYQ010000309.1:0-2599 GCA_964543505.1 uncultured bacterium
CCGAGGTGATCCATCATTTTGGCAAATATGTCATAATCCCCATTTCTGGTATCCCCCCACACGATGATATACTCTCCCAACCGCTCCGGGGGCAGTGGCAAAATTGTCGTGTATATACGCATAGGGGCTTATCATCAATCCATCATCCACCCAGTCGAACTGGGCAACCAGAGTGGATAAAAAAAGACACAGGATGATAGATGAAGTTATTCTGCCAGGGGATTTGCAGAGGCTGTGTTGTATTGGGAAATACCTATTCTGGTTAAAACTCGCGCTTATCATTGTATTAGTCAAATGAATGTCCAACTTCCTGGGTAACCCTTGAGTCTAACACCAATAATCAGTGGCAGTCGGTAAATATTTCCCCTTTCTAATAATCACTGTTTTCATTCTTCAATCACCAAAACCCACGGTGACAGTAGAGCCGTCCACTGGATTTAAAGTTATAATTGGCCTGACCCCGGCTCAGCCTGACCCTCACGGAGCATACTGTCTTTTTCACTTCCCGCCTAAATGATGAAATGGACAGGGACGGACTCTCACCATCTGGAGAATCCGCGTCTCTTGGCGCACCGGTGCAGGTTGAACTCCCTGCTCTCCTGCCATGAACAGCCAAATCCACTGATTCATTAATCTCCCTATAGGACCCTCCGGGGCCAAATCCAACCATGACTTGCAGATTGACCTGGACTGTTTTATAGATATCGGTCAGCTGCAAAGTCTTATTTCGTTAGACAGCGGTCAGTTTCAATTTTCTCAGACTGTTAATATTTACTTTTTTCTTTGCGTGCCAGAGAGAATAATAATCTTGCATTGCCAACCAACTTTCAGGACTGCGACCAAAAACTTTGGATAAACGAAGTGCCATTTCAGGTGATATATTACTATCACCGTTCAATAGTCGTGAAAATGTAGAGGGCGCTACATTTAGATTCCCTGCAACTTTTCTTGTACTTAAACCATAGGGCTTAATATACACTTCCTTGATAAACTCTCCAGGATGCGGTGGATTATACATACTCATTAATGATAGTCCTCATAATTTACTACGTGTACATTTCCATTCTCAAATTGGAAGGTCAAACGCCAATTTCCGCTTACAGAAATTGACCAGATGTTTTTTCTACTCCCTATAAGAGGATGTAGTTTAAAACCCGGTATATCCATATCATCCATTCTCAGGGCTGTATCTAAAGCCGATAGCATAAATCGTAATCGTTTTGCATGGGCAATTTGAATACCGGCTTTTGAACCGGTTTCATAAAACTTCTTCAAACCTTTGTGCTTGAAAGAAAGAATCATAATTGAATATAACAGTGTTGCGCAATATGCAACAACAATTATTTCTCACAGCTGTCTAACGTAATCTATGTTTCGCTACAGGCATAAGGACTAAATTCTCCTGGATGGAATAAATTAAAATAATTTAAAAGGAGATTTCTCATGTCATACAAACACCTGCAGCGAAAGAAAGAATCCATTTTCGGTAAAATAGTGATCGGTATTGACCCATCAAAGAACTCCCATCAAGCCTTGATATTGGGACCTGATAGACTTCAGATTGGTAATACTTTTTCATTTCGTCATTCATACGATGGATTCGAAAATAAACTGTGGAAGCATATCGGAAATTACATACCCGACTCTGATATATCCAAGATCGTATTTGCTATTGAAGCGTCTACCGATGTCTGGCAGAATCTGGCATGCTTTCTAACTAATTCAGGCTATTCAGTTGTGCTGGTAAGTCCGAGAATAACCTGGAGCTCCAGAAGACTGCCGGACCAGAGCTTTTCAAAAACAGATCCAAAAGACGCAATGGTCATCGCACAGTCTGCAAGTAACGGATACTTTAATTACTTCCAGATCAATACACCTCTGCAAGAAGCTACGCGGACATTGGCCATCACCTACAGCAAACTGAAAAAGAACATGACACAAAACAGGGCCAGAATAAGATCCGTTGTCAGCAGATATTTTCCGGAGTTTATTCCCATACTAAAACCCTATACGGACACAGCTCTTTACCTGATTGAACATTACCTGCATGCCAGTGATTACCTGGAGCTGGATGTACAAAAAGAAGCACCGGTAATCCTCAAAATCTCCAACCAACAGCATGGTGTAGAGACATTAAACAAACTTAAAAAAGCAGCACAAAACTCAATTGGTGTACAGCGGAAAGGCCCTGAAGTCCAAGCTGACAGGACTATGTTAAAAGCTTGGATAAACATTCATAACACCATCAGAGAAGAACTGAAAAACCTTGAAAACCAGTTGAGTGCATTAGCCAGTCAGACGGAATACTTTCATATCCTCACCTATCTTAAAGGGATATCCTCAACACTTGCGGCTTTATTCATCGCCGAAACAGTTGATCCGGATCGCTATCCCCATTACAAACAAATTCAAAAACTGGCAGGATTGGATATACGGATGTCCCAATCCGGTAACTACAAGGGAAGTCGTAAGATCACTCACGGCGGCAACCGCCGGTTGCGCTGGATCATATATCTCATGACGCGTGAGGCTGTCAGACATATACCCGAAGTACGGATCAAATATCTGAAACGAAGGATCCGCGGTGACAATTACAACC
>CAZIYQ010000310.1:0-2570 GCA_964543505.1 uncultured bacterium
TTAATCCGGATTATTTACGACAGATAATTTGAATCACCCAATTAGCGCTGCTCCGTTGGAGCAGGAATTTTTCTTTTCCGGTTGTAAATGTTTTGGACGGATGCGGGCAGTTATAAGGGAAAAAATTCAATCTTCGATTAGACCGAACAGGTATCCTAAATTTACACCACTTTTTTGATTCATTCTTTAGACAGTTGTAAAATATTTTACACCTTCAAATTTAAATCACACCTATATAAACAAAACGAAAGGACATATTTCAGTGAAAAAACTCCTGAAAGAATTGGGTATTCAAGAAAAGAATTACGGGGCTTGCATTGGTGCCGGAGAATGGTCAGCTACTACGGATGCCGGTGAACTCATCTCCATCAATCCCACAACCGGAGAACCCATCGCCTCGGTTTATCAATGTTCAGAAGCGGATTATGACAAGGTCATTGCAGCTTCAAAAGTTGCTTTCAAAGAATGGCGCATGGTGCCTGCACCGGTAAGGGGCGAGCTGATCCGACAGATGGCCAATGAACTGCGCGCTAAAAAAGATCTGCTGGGCAGTCTGGTCTCTCTCGAGATGGGCAAGATCAAAGCCGAGGGGGACGGAGAAGTGCAGGAGATGATCGATATCGCCGATTTTGCCGTAGGCCTCTCCCGCCAATTATATGGTCTCACCATGCACTCAGAGCGCCCTCGCCACCGCATGTATGAACAGTGGCATCCACTGGGTATCGTGGGTATCATCAGCGCTTTCAACTTTCCGGTAGCTGTCTGGGCCTGGAACGCCTTTATTGCTGCGATTGCCGGTGACATTTCCCTCTGGAAACCGTCTTCCAAAGTACCGCTGTGCGGGATTGCCGTCCAGAACATCTGCAATGATGTTCTCACGCGCAACGGCTACAAAGCCATTTTCAATCTCGTCATCGGCAGAGGTTCTACAATTGGAGAACGCATGATCCACGATACCAATCTGCCACTCATCTCGGCCACCGGCTCAACGAGAATGGGCAAGCGAATTGGTGAGGTCGTTGGTGCCAGACTCGGAAAAACCATTCTCGAACTGGGCGGAAACAATGCCATTATCGTGGATGAAACGGCCAATATGAAACTGGTTGTCCCTGCCATTTTGTTTGGAGCTGTGGGCACAGCCGGTCAGCGCTGCACCTCCACACGCCGCATCATCGCCCACAAATCAATCGTTGATGGGCTGGTCGCTCAGCTTCAAAAAGCCTACAAGCAGGTGGCCATTGGCGATCCACTCGACACATCCACTCTAATGGGTCCCCTGATTGATCAGGAGGCGGTTGATAATTATCTCTCAGCTCTTGAGAAAGTCAAAGCGGTCGGGGGGGGAATTCTTAGTGGAGGTAAGGCTCTTGGCGACCGTGCCGGCTTCTTTGTTGAACCTGCGATCGTCAAGGCCAAAAACGACTATCAGATCGTGCAGGATGAAACCTTTGCTCCGATTTTGTACATCATCGAATATGACAGTTTCGAAGAGGCTATGGCTCTGCATAACGATGTTCCGCAAGGTTTATCCTCCGCCGTGTTCTCAACCAAGATCACACATACCGAAGCCTTCCTCTCACACGAGGGCAGCGACTGCGGTATTGCCAACATCAATATCGGAACTTCCGGTGCCGAGATCGGTGGCGCTTTCGGGGGTGAGAAAGACACCGGCGGCGGCCGTGAATCCGGGTCGGATGCCTGGAAGGCCTACATGCGGCGCCAGACCAATACAACCAATTGGAGTACGGAACTGCCCCTGGCCCAGGGCATCAAGTTCGAGCTTTAAAGAGACGCTTCGTGCAGAAGAACGTGAATCAGCCTCCATTTAACTGGAATGATCTGGAGTTCTCCAAAAGTTCCGGGTCGTGGGTGAAATCACGTTCTTCTGCAAAAAAGTACCTTGTGATGGCGGGCGATCCTTTCCTGATCAATAATGCATTGGGAACGGATCTACTCAAGACTGATGAGATACATCAACCGTCCGGTCTGCCGGAGGAGTACAAGCTAAGTCCCCCCTTCAAAACCGCTGCTGATGCTCTGTCAGATGCACTCCGCACCATCTCGCCCGGCGGTTCTAAAACGGATCTACCTGTGCTTGAATACGCCCCTGATAGTTTTAATACAGACTGTATAATATCGAATGACAGTCATACTTTAAAGTTAAACTTTAAAGTACCTGAAGCTATTGAGAGCCAGATGGATGCACAAAATGAAGCCCTAAAACTACTCACAGCTGCGCTTTCAGAAACGAAGGATGGGGGAGCTTTGTTGTTTGAGCCGGTCAGTCCGGCTGGTCGCTTTTTGCTTGGGAATGAATTTTTTCGGAATTTCGAAAAGCTGGCCCGAGAAAAATCTCTGCTGCTGATTGCCGATGAACGGCGCTGCGGACTTGGCATCACAGGCAGTGTCTGGGGATTGGACCATTTTGGGCTGACTCCAACTGCAGTTCTTTTGGGGAGTGAGCGTCTGGGCTTTCATTATCTATCAAAGACCGATAGTTGTGCGGAATCCAATTTCTCCATCACTGCCGGCTTAGACCAATTATTTCAGCAGCTCGAAGAGCCGCAGAC
>CAZIYQ010000311.1:0-2568 GCA_964543505.1 uncultured bacterium
GCCGCTCTGCCCAACATGACTCCGTCACAGCCCGTTTCATCGAGCATTCTGCGGGCGTCGGCTCCGCAAGTGATATCCCCATTTCCAATGACAGGGATAGAGACTGCTTCCTTCATTTCACGGATCAGGTTCCAGTCTGCATAGCCTGAGTATTGCTGGTTCACTGTTCGCGGATGCAGTGTAATTGCCTTGATCCCAAGAGACTCCAGCCTTTGGGCGGCTTCCGTCGAGACGATATGTTTTGCATCCACACCAGCCCGCATTTTTACGGTAACGGGGACTTCCGGTACGGCTTCCACGACGGCGGAGGTGATCTCATCCATTAGACAGAGATCCTTCAAAGCGCCGGATCCTGCACCCCTCTTGACAATTTTAGGGACGGGGCATCCGTAATTGATGTCGATGATATCGGGTTTGAATTTTTCGTAGATTGTTCTGGCGGAGTCGGCAACCACCAGGGGATCGTGTCCGAATATCTGGACGCCAATGGGGCGCTCATCATCGGTAAAGTGGATCAGCTCGAGGGTTCGGTCGCTGCCCCGGATGATCCCTTCTGCACTGACGAATTCGGTGAACACAACTCCGGCTCCGAATTCCCTGCAAATCACGCGAAAGGGATGGTCCGTAACACCGGCCATGGGTGCCAGAAATACGGGGTTGTCAATTTGCAGCTTGCCGATTAGCATTTTTTAAGTGGTGGCAGTTTGCATGAACCTGTCGATGGCGGAGATGGCTTCTATGATTATTTTGTATTGGATAACCGTTACATTCGGATCACCTCCAACCATGGCAGAAAGTCTTTTGCCTGGTGTTTCACGATAGAGGGCCAAGACCGGCGTGTTCACTTTACTGGCAAGTCCAATCTCATAACCCACGCCCAGAGAATTTTGAGTAACCTCGGCAACGAGAACATCCGCCTCTGCAACCCAGCGTACATCCCTTCCCCAGATCTTCTCGTCGGTGACACCTTCTTCATCCTGCTCGGGGAGATCGAGAGAACCGATGAAAGCCGTGAGTACAGTTCCGTAGGTCTCGAGGTGTGAAACCAGTTCATTATAGATTGAGGCATCGTGGCGACCACCACGGATTGAACCGGAAAAATAAATTTTCAATGTATCTTCATTCCTCCCTGAATTTTTTATCAATGCTTTTTGGGTTCACCCTCTTCGGATCCCGGATTATCAGATCGATTTTTATGAGACCCCGTGTATAAATCATACTTCAGCAGACGGCATTCAATAGCGCCATTCCGCAGGGGTATTTTGGCAGATGTCTGTAGTCCGACCATTTTTCCCAATTCGGGATTCCCGGTGAAAATGAAGGCTCGGTGCCCGCTGCAATTCTGCTTAAAAGTGTCGCCTAACAAGCGGTAAAGGGATTGCAGTTTCTCCGGGTTGCCCATTCTCTCACCATAGGGCGGATTGCAGATGATGGTGCCTTCTGTCCCCGCCGGTATGAAATCCTTGAGATCGGCTACCGACCAGTTGATGACTCCTGTGAGTCCGGCTGTTTTGGCATTACGCTCGGCCAAAGTGATGTTGTCGCCGCGCCAATCGCTGCCGAAAAGGAGCGGAATTTTGGAGTGGTCAATGTTTTGCTGTGCTTTGGTTCGCAAATTTTTCCACACCTCCGGTTTATAGTTTTTCCAGCCCATAAATCCGTAACGGCTGCGCAGGAGTCCCGGGGCTTGCCCCGCCGCCATCATTGCGGCTTCAATGGGGAAAGTGCCCGAGCCGCAGAGTGGGTCGTACAAAGGCGATTTTCGGTCCCAGTTGGTGAGATAGAGGATTCCTGCTGCCAGGGCTTCGTTGAGAGAGGCTGCATGCAGGACCGTGCGATATCCCCGTCTCGACAGGGGAATATCGGAACTGTCCATATAAATCGTAGCGATGTTATTGTTCAGATGAAGATTAAAACGAACATCAGGTTTCTCAACATCCACATTGGGGCGTTTCCCGTATTTTTTACGCATGGCATCGGCAACTGCATCTTTCAGCTTCAGCGCTGCAAATTTGCTGTGCCGAATCCTGGAATTGCTAACAAAACCATGCACGGCAAAGGTCATCTGATTATTCAGGTAGAGCTGCCAGGGGATTTTGAGGGACTGTTGATACAGGTCATCTTCATTTGAACAGCGGAATTTGGCAATTCTTACCAGCAGACGGATGCCCACGCGGCTGTACAGGTTCACCCGGTAAACGGTTTCCAGATCTCCACTGAAATGAACACCGCCAATGGCAGGCTTGCAATTGGGGATTTTCAATCGAGTGAGTTCATTGGAGCAGACTTCCTCGAGTCCGCCTGCACAGGTCAGGAAAAGATTGTATATTTTAGTCATAATTCAGGGGGAAATAATAGGGGAGTCAAAGCTCTGAATCAAAGCCGCAAATGGACTGTTTTGGAGATTCCAGTATGAGAATTGAGACTGAGTTGTACTTTTAGGCTGAAGCCCTTTTTCGGGTGTTGCCAAAGCACGCTCTGAAGTAGCGGGGTAGGTGGGAGGCATGGTCTTCAATCCGAGTATATTTCCAGAGTTATTATTTTGGCTCGATTAAAACGATCGTTTTT
>CAZIYQ010000312.1:0-2535 GCA_964543505.1 uncultured bacterium
TAATTACACATATTTTTTAAACAGAAGATCATGCTAAATATTCATGTCATCGATGATGACGTTTACATCCGGGAACTTTTGCTGGAACATCTTTCAGCACAGAATTATGATGTCCGCGGATTTGCTACCGCTGAAGCTGCGCTGAATGTACTAAAGAAAGATCCCCCCAATCTTGTCCTGCTGGATTTAAAACTTCCAGGGATGCACGGTATGAATTATCTCAAACTTGCCAAAGAACAGATCCCTGATCTGGAAGTGATCATCATTACTGCCTATGCAGATGTTGAGAGTGCTGTGACGGCAATAAAGCTGGGTGCCAGGGAATATGTTAAAAAGCCCTTCGATCTGAATGAAATAACCACTGCCGTCAAAAAGGCTGTTAAGAATAACCTCATCGATGCACAGCTTGATTATCTTTCAAAGTTAAAAAATTCTGAATTTAAAGAATTCATTGGCACCAGCAAACCCATGCAGGAAGTTTTTAAATTCATCAGGCAAGTAGCAAATTCTCCCAGAACATCGATTTTAATCCATGGTGAGACTGGAACCGGCAAAGAATTGGTGGCCAGGGCGATACATTCCAGAAGCACCCGGGCAAAAAAGCCCTTCATTGAAGTGAATTGTTCCGCTTTTCAGGATACTCTTTTAGAATCCGAACTTTTCGGCTACGAGGCTGGTGCTTTCACGGGTGCACAGCAACGTAAAAAGGGATTGCTGGAGCTGGCCAATGAAGGTACTTTCTTTTTCGATGAGATTGGAGAGATGAGCTCTAAACTGCAAGTGAAGCTGTTGAAAGTAATTGAGGAACAATCGCTTTACAGAGTCGGCGGTCTGAAGGAAAATAAAATTAATATTCGTATCGTCAGTGCATCATCACAAAATTTGGAAGATCTGGTAAAAGCAAGAAAATTCCAGCAAGCCTTGTATTACCGTTTGAATGTAGCTCGCATAGAGTTACCGCCCTTAAAAAAACGGGGGAAAGACATAATCCTGCTGGCGGATCATTTTATCAAAAAATTCAATCTTGAGTTTTCAAAAAAAATCAAAGGACTCAAGGAAGATGCCCGTAAGATGCTGCTGAAACATACCTGGCCAGGGAATGTACGAGAACTTCGCAATGTGATTGAAAGAGGTATTTTATTCGAAAAAGGGGATTATCTCTCTGTGGGGAGTATTGCCTTGATGAATCTGGCGAATCCAGATCTGGTATTAAATTTTGATGAGTCCTTTTTTGAAAAGCAATACACAATGCCTGACGAAGGAATATCTCTGCAAGGCGTGGAAGATATTCTAATCCGGAAAGCCTTGTCCAAGGTTAATGGGAATCAATCGAAAGCAGCCAAACTCCTAAATATTAGCCGTGAGAAATTGCGTTACCGGATCGGAAAGATGCAACAGCCAGAGTCATAATATTCGTTCTGTTAATTAGTGTTATACCGTCTATATCCCCTTGTAAATTAAAATAATATCCACAATTAGTCACTAGATTTTTGGATTGAAAAACCGTAATTGAATATTGGTCGCGATTGTGGATATTTATTGTGTGATATGAACCAATGTGGGGGATATACCCATCCCGAGTTTGAATAGTTGATAGATTGTTATAATTTTATGGTTCCTATTTTCCTGCTCGTTGAATAATTACGTTAGAAAATGATAAAAAATACACGGCCTGAATACTCAAATATCAATCCTACTAAATTACATATAATCAAACTTTAAAATCCGATTAAGAGCTAGGCATGATTCACCTGCATTTTATACATAACACTGCATCCATACTCGAAGTGCGTAATAACCCCAAATATTGGTGATTTCCCCCAATCGTTAATATAAATTATAAATAATTTCCAAGATATTTCTTGTCAGTTGATTGCAATCTCTCTAAATTAATTGTGTCTGAAAGAAGCTTCGATACAGGAATTAAAAACAGAATATTATCAATAGAATTAATCAAATGTTAAAGTTTTCGATAATAGAGATCAACAATATTTACCAGCAAATGACAAAATTAAATGCTGATCAACAAAGAACAGGAGCCAAAAATGACCAATAATCTCCCCGATAAAATTTTACAAACAGGCATTTTTCTACTCTCATTCCTGAACCTGGCACTTTTTGCACAGACAACGCCAACTGTCAATGGACTTTTTTACGGCGATGGTGATTCAGCGAATTATCAAGTACTGGGCGAAAGCGCTGCAGGGCGTGGCACTTTGTATTACCATGTTGAGGGCGATATTCTCTATGTGGCAATGGTGGTTGATGAAAGCGTCAACGATAATGTCTTCGGCTGGAAGAACCACGATACTGCATATATGCAAAGTGCCGATTGGTCCCTGCCTAGTGGTCATGACCATAAATGGAAAGATCTCAAAAACTCCGACAATATTCAACTGAATCTTGTTTGCGGTAATAATGACATCACCTGGAAACAGGATTATCTATACGATTTGGATAATGATAAAAATCCACTGGAAGCAGACTGGGTTTCGGATCCCTATAACCATGACGGTGATGACTCACAATTGCCCG
>CAZIYQ010000313.1:0-2484 GCA_964543505.1 uncultured bacterium
CTCCTTTTTGAATTAAAGTTCGATTTCTTATTTTCATTTTCTATGGAATATTAGGAGGATTGATGCACCCCAGACTGTCGCCTCAGAGACATTGAGAACATAACTTTCAGATAAAATTGGGAAATCCGTTTTATGGAGGATAAGATAAAAATTGGTCCATTCCAGGGGGTCGGCAGTAAAATTTTTACGAGCGGATTGCAAGCCATTCCCCCTCATTGATTGGGCCGGGTGCCCAACCTTCTGGCCAGGCCATCCCACACAGTGCAGACTGACGGAGACCTAAAAACCCAATCTTGTTTAATTGGCCAAATGATCGATAATGAACTGCTGAACTTCCCGGTAGCTGGGAATATTTTTGTGGAGATAGGGTCCCGTGAAAAAATGCCCCTCCGGAGGGAGATGCCTTAACTGCTGGTCAAAGGATACGGTGCCGTCGCCATCAGTGTTGAAGTAATAGGATTCGTTGATGAATTTATGTTTCACAAAACGCATCCCATAACCATCAGGATCTCCCGGTTTGGTGACCAATCCGGCTTTAAGTGTTGGTTTATCCATACCGGCGATGATGTACTGATCGGTTTCCAGGGCAGCCGGATCCAATTTCTGCAGCGCTGTTTGAAAATTATAACCCCTATTTAGAGCTACCTGAATGAAGCTCTCGAATTCCAGTTGAAGTCTTTGGGACCTCTGGTCACCGTCATGAGGATAGAGCAGAGAACATTCTTTCTGAAACTTGCGCCACTCCTTGCTGCTGAAAATACTGAAGCCGCTGGTCTGCCAATCCTCTATTTTTGACAGATTCAACGCTACGGGTTCGCCGTCACGTTTCAAAAATGATTGGTATTTGGGCAGGGGAATTAGTTCGTAGATAGACGGCATTGTGAAGGTAGCCCACTTGGATACCGTAACAAAGGGCATGATGTATTCGCCTTCGTTCAGGGACTTCAGGGCATTCATTGAACCGTCGTGAGGGGTTCCCAGGTAGAAAATGCGATCCACATTGGCCGCCCCGGCGTAAGTGGGTTCAGGGATTTCATCCGCCGTTCGGCCGGAGATCACATCGGCGTCACCGTACATGAGATAATATTTGGCGATAACTCCGCCCATGCTGTGAGCAATGATGGTAACTTTTTGATTCGGGTCAGCGGATACCAGCTGAATTTGGCGGATACGCTCTGCCAGCAACTGGGCGGTTTCCACCAGATCGCGGCGCCAATCGTAGGGGAAGAGATAAACATTCTCCTGCTGACGGCAATGTTCAATATCTCCGGGTGCGAGTCCGCACTGACTGAAGGCGTCGATCAGATCACGGTAAACCTTGACTTCTCCAATCCGGTTGATGATCTCAAATTCGGTGAGCACCGAGCTGGTGATCAGGCGGTCGCGATTGGCCGTAATGGGCCGCTGATCTGTGGGGAGTTCCAGGCCGTCGAGAGTGCTGTCAAGCAGAGCCTGATGGGGATCCACCGCCCGCAAATTGATCATCTTCCCCCAGACCATATTCCCGGTTACGGGATCCACCAGCTGTGTGCCCAATATCCCGGGAATGATGATGATAGGATTGACCGGGTGTGCGCCATTCAGCTGAAACCCGATTGAAGTGCAGCCTGCCAGCAGACATAATAGAGCTATTATGAACTTCCGAAACATGCTTGCAAGTTAAGACTTATTGATAATATGAAAAAGACAGAAGTTTCTGACAATCCTTTGAGACTCGTCATTTTTCGATCAATTGCCTGGTTCCTGAAAAGATGCTGGTGACACCAAAAGTCAGACCTTGCACAGACACCTGTCCGAATCCGGCTTTGACCATCATCCTGACCACTTCCGTGATGGGGGGGAATTCTTCAACGGACTCAGGTAAATAGCGATAGGCCTTTGACTGGGAGATGAGTCCCGCCAGCCGCGGCAGGATTTGCTTAAAATAAAAACGGTAGAGACTGCCAAATAATTTAGAACGGGGCTGTGAAAATTCGAGGATGGCCAGTTTGCCCCCAACCTTGAGAACCCGCTGAAATTCTCGCAGTGCAATATCATAATGTCCGATATTACGGAATCCATAGGAAATGGTAATGGCGTCAAAACTGTTGTCAGCAAAAGGCAGGGCTTCCCCATCGCCCTGAACGAAAGCGATATTCTGCACTTTTCGGCGGCGCGCTTTTGCCCGTGCCAACAGGGTCATATTGTAGGCATAATCCAGCCCGATAACGTGGACATCGTAGCGTTTCATGATGGCAAACCCCACATCGCCGGTACCGGTAGCCACATCGAGCACGGTCTGCCCCTCTTCCAATTTCAGCTGTTTCACCAGCCGATAGCGCCAGTAGAGATCCACTCCAAAGCTCAAAAAATGATTGAGAAAATCGTAGCGCGGTGAGATGTCCTCGAACATCTGCCGAACGAATCTTTTCTTTTCATCACCACTGTGAATAAATTCGGTCATTCCATCCTTTCATCGATTACTGTGTCTCAAGGGTTCCCTTG
>CAZIYQ010000314.1:0-2465 GCA_964543505.1 uncultured bacterium
CTTTCACATTTGCATTGCTTGAAATAAAACTAAAATTAGTAATATTGGGTGCAAGTTCGAATAATCGTCCTTCACCATTTTCATTAATGACCCAATGTCTATCAATGACTAACTGACTACTTATCATGACTGTTTCCCGAAGAAATTTTATCAACAAATTTACAGGTGCTTCCGCTGCCTTTGTCACTTTGCCTTTTTTCAATTCCGTTTCCGGAAAATCCTTTTTAAGTGCGTTATAAAAGGTCTCTTTCTGCAGTCCCGACGGTTTTGCGAGGGATGAAGACTTTTAGAACCGGTGCTAACATTCGTGTTCCGCTGCCTGTCAGCAGATTACACGAACGCTAAGCAGATCGCCTTGGTTCAATTTTTGCGGCCATGGCAGAATACGACACCAGGGAAGCGGCGGAATTCTGGCAGCGAATGACTGAACAGAGTCAAGCTTCAGCACCCCCGGAAATATTAAGCACCCATCCGGCTGATGAACGCAGGATACAGTCTATTCAAGAGCTGATCCCTGAAGCGATGGGGCACTATCAAAACGCCAATTACAGGGATTAGTCCACCTGATCTGCAGATCTGCAGAAAAATACAGTACTAACAAATAAATCAATTATTGTAATTTGGCACACTGCAAAATGAATTATATGTTTGATTACTTAATTTATCGGGAAAAATAAAGGTATGAAATTTTTAGTAAGATTTATGATTTTAATTGATTGGCTGATCGTTTTTTCGACCGGATTCTTCTGGTACAAACAACGATTTAATTGGGCTCTCATCTGGATGCTGGTGGCCTTAATCCATATTTATATTATGGCCTATTCAGAATTCTCGAAAGATGTTGTAAGTTCGTACCTTAAAACCAAAGGCAAGAATATGCGGCACAAGTACCATAAGGCGAGACGCCGGAGAACTCACCCTACTACAGCCGACTAATTCCACTAATTTAACTCCAAAATCAGCCCACTATTTAAAAATATTTTTACTAATATTGCAGGCTAATAAATTAGTAACTATTTCCATCGTTACTAATTGGAGAAATACCGTAATATTTGCCCAATGAATGCAGCAAGTTTTTTTATTTTGGATAAAGTAAGGAATGATGAGTAGCAAACGTACAAAAATAGGCATTATGGGTTTTGGTCGTATTGGCAGGGATTTTTACAGGCTGGCGATGCAAAATGACGAGATTGAAATTGTAGCCATTAGTGATATTGGCAGAGCAGAAATTCTGCACTACCTCCTCATGGTAGAAGGAACTGGTGAACCTGTAAAACTGGACGGAAACTATTTAGTCTCGGGAAAAACTAAAACACGCATTGTTCACGGCGTCAAACCCGGAGATGTACCCTGGGATATGTTTGAGGTTGACCTGGTGATCGATGCAACCCACAAATACTGTTCAAATTCCCAGATGTCAGGATACCTGCAAGCAGGCGCAAAACGGGTAATTATTTCAGCTCTTCCGCGAGATATTATCGACAGAGTTGTGGTCATGGGTGTAAATGACGGGTCAATGTCATCAAAGGATGCGTTGGTTTCTGCAGGTTCGTCCACAACGAATGCCATCGCAATGCTGCTTAATGTACTCGGTAAAAAATTTCCAATCCAGCAGGTCATGTACACCACAATTCACGCCTATACAAGTGACCAACCTTTACAGGATACCGTCGGGAAAGATTTCAGACGAAGCCGCTCTGCCGCTGAGAATATTATACCCAATATTACACCTTCAGCCAAATGGATCAGTGAGATCCTTCCCGGATTTAAAGGAAAAATTGAAGGGATTGCTCTGAATGTTCCCGTTCCGAGAGGATCTTGTTTGGATATGACATTAGTTATGAAAGATGACAGCGTGTCAGTTGAAGACATTAATAAGACGATGTGGGATGCGTCAAAAAAATATGTAGGTCTAATCGAGACAACCGCCGACCCAATCGTCTCAAGTGATGTCATTGGCAATAGTCACAGCTTGGTCTTTGACACAAGGGCAACGATGAAATCAAATTCAAGGATGATCAAGATTTTAAGCTGGTATGACAACGGGCTTGGACAAGCGAATCATATCTTAAAAATTGTAGAAGCTTATCGAAAGCTCGATTTGGAAGGAGTCGCATCATGAAAGTTGCGATCAACGGATTTGGAAGAATTGGCCGCTCAGTATTCAGAATTTTGAGCAAAAGAAAAGATATCAGCATCGTTGCCGTAAATGATCTATTTGATCATGAAGCCTTGGTTTACCTGTTGAGATATGACACGGTGATGGGGCGGTTTGGTCAGGATATCGAATTGATAAATGATACCTTGATCATGCCTAATGAAAAAGTCAGGTTAACCAGTATTCGTGACCCGAAACAATTACCTTGGGGTGAACTTGGTGTTGATGTTGTGGTAGAATCAACCGGGGTTTTTAGACAACGTGATCAGATCATGCAGCATATTCAGGCTGGCGCAAAACGAGTTGT
>CAZIYQ010000315.1:0-2443 GCA_964543505.1 uncultured bacterium
TGTGGGAGTGAACCTCTTGAATTGCTGTAATATCCTGTCCCGGTAAGGCCAGTAGATTGTGCTCAATGCGCAATTTGTATTCTCCTGCAATGCAAAGGCCAGATTCTCTCAGCAGCCTGTAATTACTCAAAATGCTTCCTGCCTGTGAATTCTCAATGGCGACCAGACCCGCTTGAGTGAGATTCGATTCTACCGCGGTGAACACTTCGGCGAAGGTCCTGCAGGGTAGAATTTCCAAGTCCGTTTCACCATAAAGCTGATGAGCTGCGATCTCATGAAATGAACCTGAATACCCCTGAATTGCTATTTTTTTCATTTATCCCTTAACAATAATTTCTGTCATACACTTTTCATTAATAAGAATCTTTGTTATATCGTAGATTTCCCGAATGCTATCCATTGAAACGATCTCATCATATTGGGGTCTCACTATTCCTCCAAGCCTTATCATTAATAAAAATCCCATCGATTGGATGGGATTTTTTGCCGCTGATAATTTCTTACTTACAGACACAATCCCATTTATTTCAGGACCTGAAAATAAATTCTAAAATAGAGGTTTGTGTAATTAATAATCTGCATAAGGGTCTTTTTTCCGAGGCGAATGTATCGGGTTCATAAGATTTGTCACAAGATAATAAAATAATATTTGAGAACTTAATTTTTAGGGAATCAAGCTATCAGTGAATATTTCCGGACCAAGCCAATTTCTTTCGCAAGGTTTGGAAAAAATAATTTCTTTGGGGGAAACTGATCATTTTAACGCGATGGCCTGCCCGGGTCAGCGTGATTTTTGAGGAATAATCAACCGGTACCTGAATCTGACCATCCACGGTAAGTGACATACCCGCCTGATCTTCTTCGAAGGAGATGCTGATGGTTTTATCCGGTGGGATCACAATTGGTCTGGCGGCCAGGCTGTGCGGACAAATCGGTGTTACGGTGATCACATCGAGGTCCGGTGTTATAATGGGTCCCCCTGCCGAAAGGGAATAGGCCGTGGAACCGGTTGGTGTTGCGAAGATCATTCCGTCGCTCTCATAGGTATTAAGAAATTCCTCCGAGACATGCACATGAATCTTCAATATTCGGGCTACACCATGCTCAATGACCACATCATTCAGGGCGTGACTAAGCGTTTGTTTTTTGCCATTTTTAATGACAACTTTTAGCAGCATCCTTTCGGTAATGGAATAATCCCCTGCGAAAATATCATCTAAGGCCTGTAGATAATCATGCCGTGTGCATTCGGTTAAAAATCCCAATCGACCAATATGAATCCCCAGAATGGGAATTCCAGCATCACCAAAAGTTCTGGCGGTTGACAAAATTGTACCATCACCACCAATGGATAAGACCACATCTAATTCGTCCGCCAAAAGTTCGAGGGGTGCAACTGTGACGTTGTATTTTAAAAATTCCTTATCTTGCTGAATTATTCGCTCGGACAGAATGAATTCATGACCATGCTCTGTGAGTTTTTCATAGATTTTACCCGAAATTTTGAAAAATTCAGGTTTATTGAAATTACCGGTAATCCCAAATTTCATTTTTATTTCACGCCGGGTTCTTCACTGTAGCCATCCTCGGTTCTGATCAGAGTTTTTACTCTCTCCTCTGCAGCAGAAAGTTGCGATCGGGAGACGGTAATGAGTTGCATGCCTTCTTCGAATAATTGCAAAGACTGTTCAAGAGAGGACGACCCTGACTCCAGCATATTGACGATTTCATTCAGGCGCTTAAATGTTGTTTCGAAGTCCGGTTTATTTTTTTTCATCTTCAATTCCATTTATTTCTTTGACGTTTGCCAGCAGTTTCCCCTGGGAAAATTTAACATGGATAACTTCCCCGATCGTTAATTTTTTTGGATTGGTAATGACATCCTCTTTAGCATTAAAGACCATGGCATAGCCCCTTTCCATGACATTTGCAGGATTCAGGGAGTGCAGCAGTTGGCTGCAGGATTCAATCTGTGAACCGGTTATTTTCAAGAGGCTGTCCATCGACGAGTGTAATTCCCCTGAAAGGACACCAATATCAGATTGCCGGCGTTTTAAGTTTAATGAGAAAAGATTGATAAGTTGAACGTTGCAGGTACTCAATCGGTTACCGATTTTTTCAAGAATGAAGGCTGGCTGTCGAAAGCCATGACGACGAACCAGGGCTTCGATCCTCATTTTATTGGATGAGATCAGATTCTTTACCAGATCCGTTAATCGATGCTGCAGGTAATCCATTTGCTGCAGCAACTCGTTCATATTGGGGACCGCTAATTCAGCTGCAGCTGAGGGTGTTGGAGCACGTTTATCGGCTACAAAATCTGCAATGGTAAAATCCGTTTCGTGCCCAACTGCAGAAATTACGGGAATGTTAGAATCCCGGATTGCGTAGGCCAGGACTTCTTCATTAAAACACCACAAGTCTTCCAATGACCCTCCACCAC
>CAZIYQ010000316.1:0-2422 GCA_964543505.1 uncultured bacterium
CCTGATCAATAAATTAAATACATCTGCGTAAGATAGCACAGAACTTGATTTAAACGATCAGGATGTTTTAACAGCTGTCACCAAAGGATTTGAAATACTGTCAGGTTAAAGTATAAAAATAATATCTAAAAAAAAGGGCTGCAATGCAGCCCTTTAATATTTTTCGATCGTGATCTACTGGAGTTTGTTCACGAAGGTCATCAATCTTGATTTTTGATTACCCGCATTGTTTTTATGGATAATGCCTTTGCGGGCCACCTGATCAATTACAGATACAGCTTCTTTCAAAACAGGTACAGCTTCTTCCCTGGTCGTAGCGGAGGTCACTTTTTTAATCGCCGTTTTCATTTTCGAACGATAGTGTCGATTTCTCACATTAGCTTTTGCTGCCTGACGAATCCGTTTTTGAACTGATTTATTAACGCTCATTAAAAATTCTTTCTCTCAATTATGAATAATCTCTTAAATTTTAGCCGCAAAAGTTAATTGCTTTCCTGTACTCAGTCAAACCAATTTCAATATCAACTTTCATCTAGCTGCTTAAATTGCAACAGGACCCAAAGGGTCCCGTTGCAATCTTACAATTGAAAGAGATGAAATTCGTTATTTCATTAGCACCAATTTGCGGTTCTGACTAAATTCACCCGAAGTCAATCTTACCATGTACATCCCACTGGATTGCCTATGGGCATCCCAGTTCAGTTGATAGTGGCCTGCGTCTTTCCACTGATTTTCGAGAGTATCAACGATACGGCCTTGCATATCGTAAATGACAATATTTACCATTCCGGCTTTTTCAATTGAATAGTCAATTGTCGCAATGGGGTTGAATGGATTTGGATACACAGGATTCAACTCATAGGCTGCAGGGGTCAATTCTTCATCTGCAAGAATTGTATATTGAGTCAATCCGAGCGCGTCAAAAGCACTGCCAATGCTGGCATCTGCTACGAAATTCACAGATTCCATAAAGCCGTATATGTTACCATTGGATGTATCCACAAACCGGAAGGTAACGGTTTCTCCTTCAGCAAAATTGCTATGAACCGGCAACATGTAGATGATCTTTCCTTCAGGTTCAAAGTAGGTACCGTAAGTGTAACCCCGGCACTCACCATCCACAAAAGCCGCAAGCAAATTACCTTCGGAACCAACAGGAATGTCATCGATCATCACGTTTGCTACTATTGAAGTCGAGAACTCGTATTCATTGGGATCTACATGCCAGCCGGTTATCTCTTTTGCAAGAGATATATCGTGAGAAGTAAAGTTTGGATTACTTAACAGGCTGCCACCCCCAAGGTCGGGATAGAACAGGTCCGCTGCAGAATTCATATAAAGCTGATAGCCATTGAGGGGCTCCATCATGAACGCAGAAGCATCAAACCAACCTGTTTCCGGATAATAATCCATAAAGCCCTGGTATTGGGTTTTTAGTTGCCCACCATTGTCACCGAGAGATGCAAGAGCTGTAGGAACGTCAAGGGTAACCTGTGGCAAATAGCCGATCCAGTTCCAACCCTCGTTGACAGAGAATGGCTGAATTTCAACAGGATTACCAGTAAAGTTGATCCCTTCCTCAAGGTCCATATTGATCATGTACATTTTTGTCGGGTCGATTTCCCAATTGGGGAACCAGCCAAAATCAGGGTAATACTGGGCAAAGCCGTACTGATCTTTTATCAGATTTGCGCTACCGGTCAGAGAGGATAACACATTGTTCAGTGTCATATCATCCGCTTCCAAGTTCAACGAGAACCAGGTCCAACCCTCAAGCACCGGAACGTCAACCTGAAATTCGCAACAGGTTATGCTGTCATAACCATCGCAAGCCATGCTGGCATCTGGGTCATAATTCAGGGCATCGGCTTCCATACAACCCCAACAACCGGAGTCGCAGCTACCGTCATCCAGCGTGGCTTCGGGATCGTAATTACAATAGTTTTCACCCGTACAGCCGTAACAATAATCAGCAGCATTTCCTGTCAATCCGCCCACACAACCACATTCGTTCTCGTAGGCCTCGCCGAAACAGTCGCCATTACAATCCATGTCCGCATCTGCTCCTAAACATATACCGCAGCCGTCTATTTCTTCTGTGAGACAGCATCCACCGAAGTCATCAACCACATGTGAACCGAAGCACTCTCCGGAACAATCCATGTCGCTGTCTTCTCCGAGACAGACACCGCAACCGTCAATTTCTTCGCTGAAGCAGCAAGACCCAAAATCATCAACTACATGTGTTCCGCCACATTCACCGGCGCAGTCATTGCTGAGGCAGCTGCCGTCATCATCTGTAGCAAAGGGATCAAAATTACAGGCTTCTGAGTCTGTACAGCCATAAATAATCCAAGAGTAGCAATCGCCGTACATAACGGGAATCTCACCCTGTCCCGGAGGTGCAGAGACGACTGCATCA
>CAZIYQ010000317.1:0-2400 GCA_964543505.1 uncultured bacterium
CTCCTATAATGATATTAAATATCTTTTGATCAGTGAAACCATCATTTATGCCTAACTAATATTTAACGGGAATATCCTCATTGATTATCATTTAATTATCAGAATCGAAAATAATGACAAAATTTAGTCCCCATTTGAGATAGTCCACAATTAATAATCTAATGAATTTTATCTTAACAATGACAATCATCTTTTCAATTCATAAGGTGGTTTTTAATTCAGAATTTGCCAGTAATATTCTCAATATCAATCTAGGCCCAAACTTTTCGACCGTTTGGCGCAGGTGATGATCCAACAAAGATACAATGCACAGGTAATTGCTGCCCGTGCTCGATTTTCACAGCACTCCAGAAGGCAAGTGATCAATATAGTATCTGTGAGTTGTGGGTTGAGAAGTCTCGCCCGAAATATGGATCACCCTGAATGACTGTCGTGGTGAAAATCTGTTACGGTAGCGTTTCTAACCTTGCTAAAACGATTATTCCCCGAGGAGTGTATTTACCCGCCCCGGGGATTTGCGTATATTTTAATAAGCGAACTGAAAATTCAGCAGGAAAGTGGTGACATCGCTTTTGGCGGGATCTTCAAAATTGGTTTGGCGAAGAGTTGGAGCGATGGTCAATCCCTGGGCGGCCTTGAGGACGGCACCCAGCAGGAAATAATGCTCAATATCACCTTTGCTATCAATATTTTTGTCAAACTGATCAGCCCTTGCGAAGACGTCCAGTCCGGACCAAAGGCTGTGATTCAAATAGGTGGAGATCAATTGCCGGGTTACACTTTCGTAGGTCTCGAAGCGCTCAACTTCAGCACCAACCCTTAAGTTGCCTCTCGAAAATCCGCCAAAAAGTCCCAGGATTGTATCCTCCCCGGAGGCATTTCCCCGGATTCAATGGAATAGATAATACCGGCATTGTAACCGCTGCCCTTATCCAGTCTTGGATTTCCTTTCAGAATCTGCAGGGTATATTGTTACGTATAGAGACTGTCCGATTCGGACTTTGAGGCTTTGTAGCCCTCTCCATTGACAATCAGCACACTGGCACGATAATCTTGCCGTAAAGTTTTGTAAAAGCCAACCCCAAGATCGGCAATGCTGTCGAATTGATAAAGGTCCATAGCAGATTTCTCGATGAAACGATAGCCCCAGGTTTTTTCCTGAACAATGAAAGTATTGTTCCCCTGAAGCCCCAGAACGATTTTCCCGTATTTCGTATTCTAATCAATTTTGGCATTTTTGAGATATAAGTTTTTTGGGTGAGATCCGGGGTCCATATCCAGCTGAAATTTATAGCTCATCCGTCCAGAGACTTGATTCTGGTAAATGAGATAGACCCTGTTGATGCCGAAAGTATCCTTATCATCACTGTATTGGTAATTGAAATAGGTCAAACCGCTGATCTTCCCATTTTGCCTGATTAGCCCCGCGGTGATAGCAATTGTAAGCATCAATTTTCGAAACATTATTTTCCCTTTCTGTTGTGGTTTAGTTTAAAAGTGAACTTTTTGTTGAAGGCGATGGAAGGATTGCCATCTACCTCCACAATGGGATAAATGAAATAATTGGTAGTACCAGTTGACAATTGATCGAGAGGGATGTCCCTGCCTGTAGTGAACATGATGCGGTCAGGATCGAGAGTCCCAAAATAATAGTTTTGTCTTGCGGGATGTTTGTCCGCTTCTGATATATCCACCGGACTCCAGCCTTTCTGCGGTACATAAAATTCGGCCCAGCAGTGATAGCCTGAAATCTCACCGTTGTCCGTTTCGGGGATAGGAAAGCCCATGTCAAACCGGGCGGGGATTCCCGCTGAACGGCAAAGCGACATAAAATAAGAATGGAAATCCGTACAGTTTCCCACACCGATCTCGCAGGCATAAAGCGCATCTCCTCTGCCCCAGCCAATGCCCTCCTGATAGCGCTCGAAGGCTGCAGGATATTCTTTGGCGGCGGCATCTTCCGGTTTTTTCGGCTTGGCATAGGTCATGGAGTTCAAAATAAAGTCGTAGATTTTTATGGCCGTTGAGTCAGCGATCCCCGAGAGATTATTTTCGCTGACGACGGTCCTGAAAAAGTCGTTTACCGGTACCAGTTTGTTGGCCTGCAGATCCATTTCAGAGGGAGGCCGTCCCGGTAAAACCCCTCTCTCCTGCCGGGTCACATCAAATTGTACGATGACGGAAAGCGTATCTTCCACTGCCCCGTGAATCTCGGCGTACAGGTAGCGGTTGCCATAAAGCGTGTCGGTTTTGACGACGTAGGGCATTTCAGCCCGGATATCCAAATTGCTAATTGCCGGAGCAGGTGAGCTCTGAGCAACGGGAAACGCGTATTATGGACGCGAACCCTCTGGAGGCGGTACATCAACTTCATTGGTGAAGCCAAATTAGCTTTTTGGA
>CAZIYQ010000318.1:0-2373 GCA_964543505.1 uncultured bacterium
CGGGCTTTGACGTAGTGATAGCGATGGCGGTCGTGTGGAATTTGTAGTTGCAGCCTGGCAAACCGTACACAGTTGTCTTTGCCCACAACCCGTTCGTGGCAAGCCAGTTTTTTTATGGGTAAGTATGAAATTTCCGACAACTGAACCTAAATTTTTAACTGCAGAAAAAGCGGTAACAATAAGGTTTATATTCTTTTGGTGTGTTTCGTTAATTGAAAGTCCATCCCACTTTATACTTACATGGTGAGTCCCATAAATAGTATTTGGATTTAAGTGCTTTATATTTTTTATGGTATCATTCCCCAAAAAAACATCGGCATTTACCATCGGGAGACAATCGTTTGTTGCTTTTCTGATTCCAAGGTTTTTGGCAAAATACTCCATCACAGGCATCTTTGGATTATTTGTAATTTTAGAATGTATTTCATCCGGAACAATATAACATTTTGCATTTTGATAGCGTTTTACAATCCATTCGCAATCGCTTGATATGTCTTTAATCTGATTCCATTCCACATATATCAGTTCCGGTTTAGGTAAATGCGATAAATTCCAATCCAATGTTGTTTGCAGGCGTTTTGAAAAGTCGCCCCCGTAATTGTCATTTCTTCCAGCAACAATTACCGAAATGGAGTTTATTCTTTATTTATGTGAGAAATCAAAATATCTCCTTTTCTGCCATTGAATTTTTTTTAATTGTTCAGACAGATATTGACAGCGCCATGCGAGTGCATTAGAAATTTTATTCAGCATTTTTTACAGCTATAATCGCAATAATATTTGTAGAATAAAACCATATGTGTGGCAGTACCAGCGCCATACATATCGCAAGTGTGAATCGTTTCAACTTCTCAAAAATCATACTCTTTCTCCTTCGCAGCAATTATTTATTGGATGTGATTGACTCCAAATCTGAACCCTCTGCTCAAAACTCTCTGTCATACGTCCCGAATGCGTAAAACAGCTATGTGGCCAGATGGTGAAGGCTCAATCCAGAGCAAAATCAACCGTTTTTCTACTGTATTGCCTTTCCTGACCCTTAGCAGAAACTTCTTATAAGTGGCATTGGGTGGCGTTGTAAAACCGCACATCAAAGGGGTGACAAACACCTAGCATTTTCCCGTTAATATTTCAGGCAGTTTGATGCTGGAAGATTTGAAGTAAAAAGTTGGTTTTTTGCCGAAAGTCTTCGTGCTAACAGCAAGCCATTGATGTGTTTCCGCTTCATGCATGTAAACTGCCATATTGGCCGCTTGACCATTGACGTTCATCGTCAGCTTCAGTGTGCCCGTCCCATTGACCATCCCTGAAGTTTCAGTCAAACAACGCCCCTGTCCCTCGTACCCTTTAATTTCCTGAACAGATGTCATACTGGGTTTCATGGCAGCGCGTTCCTGAGAGGACATTCAATCGCATCGTTTCTCCTCCTGCTCCTCCCGTTCAGCCTTGACTCTCATTTTTCGACCTCAAACCTTACGGTTTTTTCCAGTGTTTTTTTCGGCTTGATCAGAATATCATGCAAAATGATGGGTTCGACACCATGAACCCTGCGGGTTTGTATTCCGGGGCCGGATGTGCCGCCGTGAAAAACATCGACCCCGCCCGGAGTCATATGGAATTCAAGTGGCCGAATTGAAATGTCGTACCGGCCCGGCAAAAAACCGGATCTATTTGTAAGCAGGTTATAGGTGGCTTTAACAGCGCTAAAACCACCTTTTCCCCCTGCCTTCCGAATGCCTATCTCGGCCTTGCTCCGATTGCCATCCACCAATACGGTCAAGGCCAGCTTGCCTTTTTCAGACGTCTGGAATTTCACTGTCTTTTCAGTCGTTTCTCCTGCCTTGATGTCAATGGCGACATTGCGTATGCCATATCCATGCCCCTGGAACGCATTCCCCTCATCCTCCGGATAGACATTCAGCCTATAATGTCCGGCTACCAATCTCAGCCGGGTCGGTGCGTCAAACAGGGCCGGAAAACTTCTCAATACCGGATGGCCTTGCGCATCGGAAAGATTAATGTGGGAGCGCACCGATTGACCATCCGCGAAGACATGCACATGGAGCTCACCCGGCGTGACATGAGGAAAGATCACTTTTTTCTCTATTGTCTGGCCCGATTGAATATGAACCCCGGCAACAAGTTTCTCCTCACTCGGACCCAGAACCCGACGGATATTCATACTGCTTTTGTGCGATCTGTTTGTCAGAGTCAGGTTGCGTAATACATGCACATCATAATTACCTGGAAGCAGTTTCACTGCAAATGGCGAGGTGCCCCCACCGATAGATGCTACATTGTGTTTTCGACCACTGGTATGAATGCTGTAGGACAGATAAGAGGGTTTTTCGTGATGGTCATCCAATACCACCA
>CAZIYQ010000319.1:0-2360 GCA_964543505.1 uncultured bacterium
ATGATAGATAAATAAGGAGGAAAGGGAAAAATGAAAGTTAAATTTGTAGTATTAACATATTTAAGAGGCTCAACTCTTGCATAAGTATATTTTTGAGCTAAACTAGAATAAATATTGAGGAGAAGGAGGGGGGTGGAAACGTGCGTAAAATAATTCCCATATTTATCATTGGGTCATTGATGGCTGGTTGCTCCGCTTCAAGCCATCGTGCTGATGTTCAAGATGATAGCGCTGACAGAATAACTGTTGGTAAAGTACAAAGAGAAATAAATGTCGGCATGTCAACCGAACAAGTTATTGAAATTCTGGGCTCTCCCAACATTGTATCAACAGATGACCAAAGAAGAGAAAGCTGGGTTTATGATAAGGTCGCCACAGACACTGCATACTCAAGCAGCAAAAGTGGAATCACATCTTTAATCCTTGGTCAGAGTTCAGGGGCAGCATCACGCTCTCAAAGAACACTAACAATTATTATTAAGTTTGATGAAACCCATAAAGTAAGAGACTTCTCTTATCGCACATCAAGGTTTTAGGGGGATAAAATGAGAAAATTATCCTCATTCGTCCTAATAGTTTGCATTATATTGCCGCTATCTGGCTGTAATACTATTCCAAAAGATGCTTTTCAGTTAACCGAAACATCTCTCCAAGACAGGCAATTACAAACACGCAAATTCAAAACAAACGATGAAATTGGATTGCTTGCTGCTGGTATTGGTGTACTTCAAGATATGGGTTATACTCTTGAGGCGACAGAGAAAAGCGTGGGACTTATAACAGCTTCAAAAATGACAAGTGCAGTTGATGCGGCTCAAGTCACTCTTGCTATCCTTGCAGCAGCTATGGGTGGAGGCAGTACCCCAATTGATGATAAACAAAAAATAAGAGTTACCTTTGTTACTCATGCTTCACAAAACGAGAAGGGTTATTTCCTAGCTAGAATAACATTCCAGCGTATTGTATGGCGAACAAATGGCACAGTCAGTAAAGCAACTACAATAAAAGACCTTGAGCTTTATGAGGGTTTTTATGAAAAGTTATCGAAATCAGTATTCCTAGAGGCACATAAAATATGAAACACTTCCCATTCTTTTTGCTATTATCGTTAATCCTACTGGGCTTCAGTGGTTGTGCTAGCACTAGTGAGAGAGCTTTGCAGGGCGGAAACCAAGTGGAGCTAAGAAGTATGCAGACCCGAGTCTTCGATACGCTAGATAAAAATCTCATAACTAGAAGTGTTATTGCCACATTACAAGATTTAGGGTTTGTAATTGACAATGCAGATGCAGACTTAGGTACAGTTTCTGGAACCAAACTCGATGGCTATCAAATAAAAATGACTGTTAGTATTAGACCGAAATCTGAAACGTCCACCCTTGTTAGGGCTAATGCTCAATATAATTTGAAAGCAATAGAAGATGCTAAGATGTATCAGGACTTTTTTACATCACTTGGACAAGCTATGTTTTTAACTGCAAATAAAATAGATTAAACATGTAGTGCTGGCGGCATCGATTGAATGAGCCTTTAATCCCTTGGGGTTGTTTATTTTAACAGTCCCCTTGAATATATAGGCTATATCTCAAAACCACTGTAATCTCTATGGAATATCTATTTTTCATCATGTGGGAAAGAAAGGACTGCTCATAGTGAAGGATCTTTTTCTTTGGATGGTAGTGTATTTAAGAAATTTCTAATCGCCGTTTGTGGCGAGTCAGATTGTCACAGCCGTTATCGCGGACAACGACCATGTCTTCAAGTCGAACGCCGCCCAGTGACGGGTAATAGAGAGCGGGCTCAACAGTGACAACCTGTCCGGTTTGCAGGATGTCGCTTCTGGTTGAAATTCGTGGGGCTTCGTGGATTTCCAGTCCGACACCGTGGCCGGTACCGTGGAAAAAACCTGTCTGTTTGCCGCGAATGTTTTTTGTCGGAAAGCCCTGTTGATCAAAGTAATCCGTAATGGTCTTGTGAATGTGTGCGCCATCTACACCGTCAGCAACCATGGACAGACCAATATCCTGACCTTTACGTACAGTGTTATAGAGCTTTTTGATTTCCGGTGCGGCTTTGCCTTTGACATAGGTTCTGGTCATGTCTCCCCAGTAGCCTGTGGCCAGCAGGCGTGGGAAGATATCAATGATGATGGTCTGATTTGCCCGGATGAAACCATGGCCAACATTGTGTGGATCGGCCCCTTCACGGCCACAGGCCACGATGGTGTGGGCGGGCATGGCACCATGCATGATCAGGAAGGTTTCGATAGCTCCGCGAACATCGGCTGATTTCACCCTGTTACCTGTTTCACCGTCACGCAGAATCCCATCATTACCAATACTGCAATAGGCCAGATATCT
>CAZIYQ010000320.1:0-2309 GCA_964543505.1 uncultured bacterium
CAGAACAAAGCGTTGCCGATAAAGCCGTTAAAATTATGGGATAAAGGTTTTTAAACATAGCTTCCCCTGTAAAATAATGATTAATGTCCACCGTTGTAGGTCAGCAGCGGGTACATGGGTTCCTCTGCTTCAAATTGAAAGATACGCAGCTGCACATTTTCGTTTATGGGTGAGAGGTCGAACGAAAGGGTTTCTGTGACGAGGGCTTCGCATAGGTCTCCTCTGTTATCATGTGAGAGGTAGAGGGCACATTGATAATTCCCGCTGATCCAGATAGGCTCGCTGGCATACATCCTGAAATAATGGGTTCTGCAGCCTCCAGTATAACTAACATTCAGATGCAAGGTATCCGCGACAATGGTTCTATGGTTGATCTGGATCCAGTCGATCTCAATGGCATCCCTGTCGAATGAATTCGGGTTGACGATCATAATGACCGGATCGACGCCTGAATCTTCGGGTTTGTTATACTCCAGAGGTTCGCAAGCGCTTGAGCATAACATCCCTGCGATGATTAAGATTAGAAACATTAATTTTCGATGGAAAAATTCTGGCATGGATTCCCTCCATTTTATCAAAACAAAATTTCGGATCACTTATATTTGATGATGAGTTGTTTTGGATCTCCTGCCCCGTTTTGAAAATTGAGCCGCAGTTCATTATCGCCGGAATCTTCCCCTTCATCATCAATTTTTGGCAGCACTTTTAGATCGTCGGGTTTGGTTGGCCTCAGCGTCAGTTCACCGTTTGGCAGAGAGAGTGCCAGCGTATTGACTCCCAGCGAGACGCTTTTGCGGGAGGTATTATTGGTGACGGTCACGGTTCCTTCCAGACCGAAGAACTGATCTCCTGCGGTGCGGTTGCATTTCAGCCAAAAAACCGTCCCCTTCACCGAGGCCACCGAGGTGGGAGTGACGATCCTGAATTCGGTCTGATGCTGAGGGCTTACCTCGAATTTCAGCGTTCCATTGTCCACATTGATCAGTTTGTTGATGGCGGCACCCTTCACCGTACCCCGGACGTAAATCTCCGCATAGGCAGTGATCTTGATCGTAGTCCCATCATCGAGATAAATATATTTGACAAACCCATCCTCTCCCGTCTTGATAAAATCATTATCGAAAAGTTCACTTGCTTTAGCTAGGAAGGGGGTAAGTTTAGAATCAGAATATTTTCGATAACTGGCCTGCCCGGTGGATTTTGTTACCAGAGCGATTGGAGTATCATCAGCGGTTGACAAACCAATGCTAAAAACGAGAACGAGTGTGATCATTCGGGTCATGGCTGCACCTCCACACCTGTGACTTTGGTGTCTTTTGAGAGCAGTTCCTGCAGGGTAGTGATCAGTTGTTCTACGGACTGTTCCCTGTCGTTGAGGAGGAAGCTGTCATCGGCAAGGCTGTAATTTTCCAGTTTTCCACCCGGGTCGAACAGGGACTTGTACTGCTCCTCACCGAGAAGAGCCCTTAGTAGCTCAAGAGAAGCCCGATCACCCATCCACTGGCCAGTGGAAAGATCAACGCGGAAGATGTAAATATCACTGAGCAAATCCTCCTGTCCACTGGTCGTTTCATATTGCCGCCGCAGCTGCCAGACATAGGTTTTCCCGGACTGCAGGTCCAATGCGCTGCTGGAGGGGTATTGAAATACCTGCAGTTTGCTGTTGATAGGGTAATAATCTTCCTCCTGGCGAAGAGGCAAAACGGAGATATCACTGATGGCATCGGAAAGCGAACCGTGGACATCAAGGATGTACTCGCAAACCCGGATCCCAAGACTGCATTTGGACTCTCCGTTGATCTCGGCGCAATAGTCCGAATTCCAATTGAAGACAGGGTAGGTCGTATGAATAGCATTTTCCTCCAAATCCTCCATGGGGCCACCTGGGGCGATCAGTTCGAGATAGGCCGGTTCGTAGACCTCGAGCGTTTCAACTAGTTCGCAGCTGATGCTGTTTTGATAATTGAGTCTGCTGATGAAACGGTAGATACCGTCGGGCAGGCGGCCGTTCTGCAGCATGACGGAAGTGTAGGCATCATAGTAACTGTCAGCCAGGTCGATGCTGTCCCAAGTAACGTCGTCAACCAGGGCACCTGCCACCGTGGTCTCACCGGTGAGATCGGTATTGCGGATAATCAATTCATGCTGGATCTGTGATACATGAGCTCTCAGGACGCCAAAATCAGTAAAATCGTCGAACCCCAATTGTGGCGAAAAGATCTGGATAGTGTATTCAAATTCGAAATCGTCGGAGGGCAGGTATTCATCATTCTTGTTGAAAATCCGGTATTGAAACAGGTCAAAGTTTT
>CAZIYQ010000321.1:0-2271 GCA_964543505.1 uncultured bacterium
TTACGTGCCCATATACCGCTGGAAAGTTCAGGATTGTAATGTTGCAGAGTGATTCATGAATTTTCCTGGCTTTATAACTGTGCGTACTTCATCTTCACGGTTGCCTGCCAAATGTTTATTGCCTTTCGGTGAAGATTGTAATGTGTTGGAGCATGTGATTCGACGTGCTCGGCATTATGGGATTACACCGTTTGTTTGCACAAGCGTTGACCAATCTGACAATGTCATTGAAGAAATCGCGATGGCCGAAGGAGTTGAATGTTATCGTGGTTCACTCACCAATAAGCTAAAGCGTTGGGCTGATTGCGCAACATTCTTTGGCCTGGAGGGGTTTCATACTATAGATGCCGATGATCCTTTTTTTGACGGAGATCAGATCAAGCGAAGTATGGCACTCCTTGTTGATGATGGATTAGATGTGGTGTATCCAACTGAGGCATCATCATCAGGTGGGGCAAGCGTGGGTTATTCGCTAACTACGGATATTGTTAAACGGGCATCAGTGAATTTACCCGATGAGACTGATACCGAAATGATGTGGTATTACTTGGAGAAAATACCAAACCTCCGCAGGGTAGCGCTACCTGACAGTCAGTTACCCTCCCCTAAAGCTCGCCTGACTCTGGACTATCAGGAAGATTACTGGCTACTGGAATCGGTGCGCAGAATAGTCGGCAACTTGGCGGCAAGACAAGAAATTGATCAATTATTTATCCGTAATCCTGATCTATACAAAATTAACTGGTTCAGGAATAAGGAATGGAAAGCAGGTCAATTGATCAATAATGCCGGACTTTAAATTTCCAGCAGAGTTGTTGGGGCAGCGCCTTTTTTTGGCCCCGCTAGATGATGGCGGGCTTGATGATTTTTTCGAATACTCTCAAATTGAAGATTTCTATAAATATTTGGAGTTTCCCCCGCAAAGGAGTATCGAAGAGTCTGGGGCATATCTAAAACGGCTAATGACCCGTTCAAATGCTGACAATGCCCATTACTGGTTTATTCGGGTAAAAGACACGCATAAGGTTATTGGTACAATAGGCGTGCATAGTATCGATTTTCGCAAAGGTGATGCAGAGATAGGTTATGGAATTTCCCCCAGATATTGGGGAAAAGGATATTTTAAAGAGGTTGTCCGTCTTGTCCTTGACTTTCTTTTCCTACAGATGGAATTCCATCGCGTGATTGCCACCACCCGCCAAGACAATACACCGTCAATCAGGGGTCTTAAAAAGCTCGGTTTTCGTATTGAAGGGTGCCTGAGGGAGTATTATCTCTCATACGATGGCCAGAGGCATGATGCGGTCATTTTGGGTCTCTTGCGTTGTGATTATGGGGGCAAATAAATGATTGATCTGACACATAATCCTTTTGGCAAATATAACGGAAAAGAAGCCGAATATGTGATTCAGGCGCTTGATTCAGAAAACCCGGACAACAACAGGCATCCTTGGCCTCAGAGGTTTGAAGAGTTATTTTGTCAAAAACTCGGTGTCAAATATGCCATTGCCTGTAATTCGGGCACTTCCGGTCTACATGCCGCCCTTTATGCGGCCGGGGTCGGTCCGGGGGACGAGGTGATTAGTCCGGCAATGACAGTCATCATGGATGCCTATGCCATCATCCATCTGGGAGCCACACCTGTGTTCGCTGATATTGACCCGAGCACCTATACCATAGATCCGGAAGATATTATCCGGAAAATCACACCGCGAACCAAGGCGATTTTGACGGTATCGCTCCAGGGTTTATCCTGTGACATGGACCGGATTATGGAGATTGCCAATCAACATAATTTGATGGTGATTGATGATTCCTGTCAAACGCTGATGGGAAGGTACAGGGGCCGGATGGCGGGTACTATGGCTCACCTGAATGTCTTCAGTTTTGAGAATAAAAAGCATATCACGACAGGCTCGGAAGGCGGCATGATCGTTTCAGATGATAAGAATCTGGCTATGAGGGCAAGAAAGTTTGCGGGTATCGGTTATCTTCACATGACTGCCGCTGCCGGGCGCACTCATCTTGCCCTCTCAACGGCACAGGATCCAGATTACCTGCGGTTTGATACGATAGGGCTGAATTACCGTATGAATGCGGTATCCGCGGCAATTGGCGTGGCCCAGATTGAACGGGTTGATGCAATCGTTGACAGGCGAAAGCAAGTGGCGGCCATGTTCCATGAAGCGGTGAAGGGATGTACCTGGATGATCCCCCAGACGGTTCCGGATGGATATGAACATTCTTATTACACCTATGCGGTTGAATACC
>CAZIYQ010000322.1:0-2255 GCA_964543505.1 uncultured bacterium
GTCCCGCGCATCACCGTCAGGGCATCTTTCAAACCATAGATATCGCGATAGGGAACGGAGTCGCGATTGGGATAAACCTCAAAGGTGCCCAGGCCGTCAACCGCTTCTGTACGGGGATTGACAAACAGATCTTTGCCTTCAATAGTGACGACTTTGCCATTTTCTAAAAATCTGGCTGAATTCCGGGAGGCCAGCACTACACCTTTGGGGCTCCAGGAAAATTTATATCCAAAGGGATTGTCGTTGTCGTCCGGTGCAGGCAGACCGCCGCAATAGGAATAGAAATGTAGAACTTTTCCGCCCTCGTTTTCAGCCGAGTGGATGATCTGCATGGCGGACATGTGATCAAATCCCGGATCAACACCCATCTCGTTGAGGAACAATAAGCCTTTATCCTTTGCCGAGGCATCGAGTGAGCGCATTTCTTCACTGACATACGATGTTGTCGCCATGTCACGATTGTTTTCGAGACATTGTTTGGCAACTTTCACATGATGAATCCACGGCAGCAGACTGATGATGATGTCATGAGAAACGATCAGCTGCTTCAGTTCTTCTGCATTCTCAACATTCAGTGAAACGGCCTTGCCATTGGAAAATCCTTCCACCAGAGCCTGGGCCTTGCTGACGGTTCGGGTGGCGACGGTTACTTGCAGGTTTTTCTGACTCAAAAGATAGCGGACACCCGGTCGGCTGACCAGTCCGGCTCCTAAAACTAAAATTTTATTTTTCATTATTTCTCCGTTGTGAGGTATTGGTTCATGTAACGGTAATCGGCCGTTAATTCTCCCTGATGCAGGATCAGGGCTTTCTTAATCGAATTGGGGAGTTCCAGTTCTTCGGCGGGAAGTTGGAAATCCGCCTTAAGGATATCCGGTAGCAGGTCTTTCAATACATGTGAAAAAGCGGCTGAAGATTCTTTGGGAAATTCGCAGGGCAGGTTGTCGATGGCCATGATGGTCAAGCCCGCTGACGTAATGCCATCCGTATATTCCAGGGTGTTCGCATCAAAGGTATAGCAAGCCTTGTCCGGATAGGTGGCTTTATAGGTCGCCTGAATAGACCCTTCAATATCAACACTGATATCCCCGATAACAGACAGCCCAAGATCCGGATTTGCCTTCAGATAATCCATGGTGATCAAGCGTGGATAAGCTTCTGTCCAGTAAATGCAGTTCACGAGTACTGTGAGGTGGGGGAGATATTCCTTAAATTTCGAGCGGTAATTTTCCGGATGGTCGTAATAATCCTGGAGGATGAATTCGCCGTTGACAGGTTCAACCATGTCCGATTCTTTGAAGACGACTTTGTACAGAAAATATTTTTCTGCGGATGCCTGTCGGTCAATGGTTTTGAGCTCAGCCGGAGTAATCTCTTTGTGAGGCAGCAGATCGAAGATCTCCTGAGCTGCCTGGGAGACATTTCCATAGCCGGCAAACCCCACAATTCCGGGAGACTCCAGTCCAAGGTCGGTGATCTTTTTCCCGATTTCACGAATGTGGTCTTTGGCATCCTGCACACAATTGTATTCATAGGCCTGATGAATCTCACTCAATGGATTGGTTATCCCCTGAAGCTCTAATTTTTTACCAAGGGCATGCAGCGTTTCAATCATTCCCGCATAACCGGCATAACGGCCGAAAAAAATGAGTCTGCGGTTCTTTTCATCTACGATGCGTTCGTAGTCAATGAGGTTGCATTTTAAGGCCATCAGCCTGCGCAACATACTCATATTGTAAGACTGCCCCTTTATAGTATGTGAAAAATAGACATAGGTTTTATCTTGGCTCAACAGGCTTTCTGGGATTTCCTTCACGGCGATAATGAGATCAGACCGATCGATATTTTCATTAATTTCGCAGCCCGCTGCCACGAAGCTATCGTTCGAAAAAGCTCGATTGTCAGACGGCTGGACGATTATTTTGATACCGTATTTTTCGCCAAGTTGTTTAGCATCCTCGGGGATGAGCGGCACTCTGCGTTCCCAAATGTTTTTATCTTCCCGGCGTACTCCAATCATATTTTTCAATCCATTTTCCTTATATTTTGTGTAAAAGTCGTTCAATTTTTGGCTGTAAAATTATCATGGCTTACGGATGCGGAAGAACCGAAATGTACAAAATTCGAAAGTAGCTTTTGGGTCGAAGGTTTGAATGGCAAAATAGATATCAAAACTTGCATGAAGACCGGGGGATGGTCCATTAGAAAAGATTCACCTCGTAATTAGTTTAAAAATACCAGATTGATAGGCAATT
>CAZIYQ010000323.1:0-2246 GCA_964543505.1 uncultured bacterium
ATTAAAATTACATCGAGTAATTCCATACCATGCAACTGTAAATATGACTATAGTACAATATAATAGCAATACACAGTTATTTAATAACCTAATATCACCTTATAATGTAGTAATGAGGGAATTATAAATGTAAACCACTCCCGAAAGAAGATTTATACCAACCTTTAGGCTTAATCCTATTTATTACTGGGGATTTCCAACTCTTTCATTTTTATAAGTGTGTGAGAGTATGAAAAGTCGATAGCTTTGGAAAGTTTTCTTTTATTGTAATTATTGTTGGAGTAAAGATATATCATTACTTCTTTTTCAAAAGTTTTTAATGCACCACTCCATGTCTTATTTTTCATTCTTCTAATATAATCCTGCAAACTATTAGAATATCGCGGATCGTCATACTTAATCTCCTTGAATTTCAAATTGGGAAGCACGAAGCCATTTCTCTTCAGGCGGTTTTGCTTGCTGTTAAATGAAGCCAGTGTCAAATCAATGTTATTAAGTATTGCTTTCATTTTCCGATGGAGCTGACGATGATAAACAATAAGATTGAATTTGAAAATATCAGTGAGCTCACTCCAGGACTTACCAAGGGCGAATGAAAAAACATCAGTCGTCAATTCGTTAGCATTAGATTGCCTCGGATGCTGTTTGATAAAGTCCATATATCTCTTGACAGCCTGCATCCTTTGTCCATGTAACGGCAAGCCATTTTCGGCGAGCGACAATGCGTGATCGCAAGCGGTCTTGTAAAAATACTCGGCTCTCTCGGGTTGTTGAAATTTTCTGATATAGACATCCCCAATGAACATCGCCTGGCCTGGAATGCGATCAAATACTCCATGATCCAGGCTGATTGTTAAAGCTTCATGAGCATAGTTAATTGCAATTTCCTTTGAATCTTTAAGAATATATGCTAAAGCGATATTCTCCATTGCTAAAGACTTTAAATAGAAACTTTTGGTTGTTTCAACAATAGCGCTGAGTGTTTTGATTGCCTTAGGTATATCCCCTGTGCTCAGCTCAATGAGTCCAATCGAATTGTTGATTGTCTGCTCCAGATAAGAATAGTTATATTTTTTTGCCAAGCCAATAGCCTTACTGTAATATTTTTTTGATTCTGGATATTTTTTCAATTTACGGTTAATCTCACCAAGCCTGAGATAACCGAAAATATATGTAACTAAAATCCCCCTTTTCTCAATCAATTCCAAGGTTTTAATAACCTCATCTTCCGGGATGCTATGCAGATGTTCTAGTTCAATAAGTAATAATTCATAATCAATGAGTAAACATAAATTACTGTCAGTTGCGAGATATTTAGCCTCGAGCAGTAAATCTGAAGCTAAATGAAACTCAAATATCTTTTTGTAAAATACTGCATATTCAAATTTAATGTATGCTAATAAATTATCAGACTGATAATGCTTTTTCCGGTTGTAATTAGTGAGGGCTCCATGATGAGCGATTTTGAATTGTCTAAGTGCATCTATAAGATTCCCCTCGATCGAAAATATTTTTGCCTTAATAGCAATTGTTATCGGGTTTATTTCAATGAAGTCACTTGACCCAATATCCGCCATTTTAAGGGCCGATCTGATTTCTTGGTTGTCTTTAAACCCAACATGACCGATAAATTCAAAGAAAGTTGCAGAGTGGACCTCCTCAATTGAGGAGGTCCTTGTTGATAAGCTTGATGATTTTGTATTCATTATTTATTTTACTTTTGTTAATTTGATTCTCCGGAGCCTGTCCCAACCGTCCATTCTTCATCCGATTCAACATCACAACTCCCAGAAGAGCCCGTCCTTATTGAATCGACAGCAACCGTTGCAGTGGATGTAATTGCAATCCATGCACTATTAGTTCTGCGATACTGGGTATTAACCGGATTAGAGATTTTGACATACGCTTGCGAGGCCAGGCCGAGAATGGTTGATTCGTAAACGGACAGTCCATAGATGCTGCTGTTAGAATTCCAAACCGAATATCCGTCCTTCAGGTCATCTCCACCTGATGCGGTAGAAGTTGAAACACCATCGTTGTAGTAAGTGCCGCTCGGTGGATTTGTTTCAATTTCAGCCAAAACATCCGCGCTCTTTTCCAAAAAGCCATCTGAAATATCATTTCCAGAGCCAGTAATATTAGTATCACATCCAGTATATAAACCAACGATTATGGTAATTACAATTGTCATCTTCTTCATTACAGTTCTCCATTTTATTATTTTTGATTAAGCGGCGTCATGCCGC
>CAZIYQ010000324.1:0-2232 GCA_964543505.1 uncultured bacterium
CTTTGCACCGTCATGAAAGGACTGCTCATCCACCGGGACGGTCTGAACGGCATTTCACAAGATGCCCGCTAAAGATTTGATCCGCAAACTGAAGTCCGCCCCGACCCTGAAACAGGTGATGGCGGATTACTATCAGCGCTTGAAACTAGCGCAGGATTCGAAAGACCGGCATATTGCCTGGTGTTCCAGTGTGGGTCCTGCAGAACTCCTATATGCTATGGATTTTGAAGTCTATTTCCCCGAAAACCATGCTGCTATGATCGGTGCCTCAAAGCATGCTGATGACTACATCCCGATCTCTGTTGCCCATGGCTATTCCCCTGATATCTGTTCCTATCTCACCAGTGATATTGGAGCATTTCTTAAGGGTGAAACGCCCTTGAAAAAGATGGGCCTCGATTCGGTGCCAAGGCCGGATATCCTGGTGTACAACACCAATCAGTGCCGGGAAGTGGTGGATTGGTTCAAATTTTATGGGGAGCATTTCAAAGTACCCGTGGTAGGCATCAGCACACCCCTGAATCTGAATGAGGTTACCTCTGAAACGATCCGGTATATCTCCGGGCAATACCACCAACTGGTGCCCGTGCTGGAATCGGTCGGGGCAAAAAAATTCGACCTCGATAAATTCAGGGAGACCGTGAGATTATCCCGGGAAGCCTGCGATCTTTGGAAGGAAGTTCTGGACACGGCCCGAAACCGGCCAGCGCCGCTCAATTTTTTTGATGCTTCCATCCACATGGGGCCTATCGTCGTGATGCGCGGAACCCGCCATGCACTGGAATACTACCGGCTTTTGCTTGAAGAGTTGAAACAACGCCTTAAAAAGGACTTTGGCGCGGTCCCCCGTGAGCGCTACCGTCTTTATTGGGAAGGGATGCCTCTGTGGTACAACCTCAGCCTGCTGGCCAAACTGTTCTCCCGACTGGATGCCTGCATTGTGGCTTCGACTTACTGCAATAGTTGGATTTTTGACGATCTGGATCCCGATAATCCTTTTGATTCTTCGGCCCTTGCCTATACAAAGTTATTCATCGTGAGGTCCGATGACGTGAAACAGCAGCTGTTGGCAGAGCATCTGGAGCAATTCGGGATAGACGGACTCATCTATCACGATGCCAAAACCTGTCCCCGGAATACCAATAATCAGCACGGGCTGCAGATGCGATTGTACGAACAGACCGGCGTGCCCTATCTCGAACTGAGCGGTGACCTGAACGATAAACGCTGCTTCAGTCAGGAACAGAGTACCATCGCCATCGAGACTTTTCTGCAGCAGATCGGTATGGGGCGCTGATGTACTTTCTCGGGTTGGATTTGGGCTCATCCTACACCAAGGGCGTGATTGTAGATTCGTCCAATGAGATTTGTGACCATCTGGCTATCAGAACCGGGTATGATTTCAAGGCGACGTCTCAGCAGATCATGGATCATTTTTCTCAAAAATACGAGATCAGTACTCCTGTTTACACCTGCGGTTACGGCCGTGAGCAGGTTGAATTCCCTTTCGTGGCGGCTTCGGAGATCATCGCCCTTGCGAAAGCTGTTTTCAAACACTTTCCCCAAAAAACAGAAGTCATCGACATCGGTGGTCAGGATACCAAATACATCCGCATATCGGGAAACGGAGTCGTGGAAAAATTCAAATTTAACCGTAAATGTGCCGCCGGGACAGGGGCCTTTCTCGAGGAGATCGCTTTCAGGCTGAACGTACCCCCCGAAAAATTTAACGAATTTGCCAATGCCTCCACTTCGGCCACTCAAATTAACAGCTTCTGTACCGTGTTTGCAGTCTCCGAGATCATCGGTCTCATAAAAGAGGGCACCCCCCTGGCAGACATCATTCTCGGCATCTATCAATCCATCATAAAACGTTGTGAAGAGATGGCCCCACTGCAAAATACGCTGGTGATCACCGGCGGTGTGCCCGAGATCCACCCTAAAATTGTAAGTCTGTTCAGGGGGAAATGGCCGGATACGGAAAACCCGCCGCTCTCCCAGTTCATGGCGGCCTACGGCTGTGTGTTGCTGCAGCACGGCCGCAGCGGTGAGGCTTAGCAGTTCTGTGCGGGTCAGTAAAAATTTTGGTTTATAGACATAATTCCTGTATAAATTTTAGGAAAAGAAGATGAAAACTATTCAGGCAAACGGATATTTCTTTACATCCCCGGGTGAAGCTTTGGAAGCTAGATCGGAAGAGCGGCTGGGTGGGAAGGAAAGGGCCCCAACCTA
>CAZIYQ010000325.1:0-2207 GCA_964543505.1 uncultured bacterium
AGCCAAAGTAAGAAACCTAATCCGACTGCAAATTTGAGGTTTTTTATGAGTTTCCCCTTTTTTTAATCATTATCAACAGAAATTGTTAATTTGGGATATCTCTGAAGATTGTCATTTGCTTAGTTCTCAGGTTGGTGATCCACGGTTACGCTGATAAGCCCGCGAAAATCTTTGTCGTGATAACCTGTGGCGGCATCTTCGGGATAGAGCGTCCGGATTTTCTTCAAAACAGCGGGATTGATATTTTTTTTCACGCCATGACAGTGCAGACAGGTGCCCCCCATGATGATGGGCTGATAGTAACGATAAAAAACTTTTTTGGCCTGAATAATACGCTGAATGTAATACTCTGAAAGATCTTCGCCGGTCTGAATTTGTTCGTTAAAATAGAGGAGTGCTTCTTTTTCGTATTTGTCCGGTGCATCCTCCGGATTGCGAACCCTGAAGGCTGTTCTTTTGATTTTAGAGATCCCCTCGTATTTATCCACAATGCGCTGAATATACACAGGTGCCCATTGATTGCAGATACCGACAGAGTTGACGTATCCGCCGGCATCAATGGAGCTTTTCAGTAAATCCCTGATCTTTATTGTTAATTCATTTGCCGCTTCCCGACCCAGTTGAATTTCCTGATTGGCATCTTTAGGATCCGGTATGGTAACACGGTCATCTTTGAGCTCGCAGGCCAGCAAAAAAATAAGGGCCAGCAGTAGTAATGGGGTAATCTTATTCCAATTCATGACACGAATTTTACACTTTCAGAGTGCAATAGTCGAAGCATTTATTCCCTGAATGGTGCAGCCATTAATAGAACAATATCCAGAATATTGATATCATCGTCCCCGTTCACATCCCCAGCCCATAATTCATAGGGCGAAAGCATCTCCTGAAAACCCAAAATGATAGATACTATCGCTACGATATCAAGAATATCAGTGTTGCCATCGGCGTTCACATCCCCTTTTTGAAAAAACTGTGTAATGATGACGGAAATTCCATCAAAACGGGTATGCCCAATGCCCGGGCCACCGATTGCACCGGCATCAAGAATGACATGATAGTCGGTACCTGGAGACAAATTCAATAAGGTATCCACCGCTTCGACATAGACCCACTCTGATGCATCGGAGAACGCAGACATCAACATGTCCCCTGAGACCGGGTCACCGATCCCAATCCCGGAAGCCAGAGAGATCCCCTCTTCCAGCTTTATCCAGCCCCCTAAACTCACGACGGGTACCCAATTCGGTCCATAGGCGAGATCCGGAAGCAATTGAGTTGCAAGACCCGGGAAACAGCCCTGGTAATTCCCGGATTCCAGTCTCAAACTCCAATCGCCTTCCCCAGCCGGGGCATCCTGTACCGATTCAGCGAAACAGTTGACCTCCCAGTTTTCAAGACTCGGAAGGGATTCATTTTCAAAGCCCGGATTGAGTACCAGGTTTTGAGAGATCGCCAGTGATAAAACCAGCATGCTGGTTACAACTTCAAATAATCGTTTCATGACCTCTCCTTTTTGGTTTAATCTTTCATTCAGATTCGTACAAAGATGAGGAACAAGTTATCAGCCTAGATCGAGAATCAGATTCACCAATCGGACCACATCCAATATATTCAGATCATTGTCACCATTCAAATCCCCTGCCCAGAATTGATAATCCGTCGGATTGTCAGCCTGAATGACGAAGTTCACCAGTAAGACGATATCCAGAATATCCCGGTTGCCATCCTGATTGACATCGCCAGGCATACCAACAATGACAGTACTCCCGCCAGCTTCCGCAGGGATGGAATTTCCCTGTGGATCCGATACGATGACATCCCCCTGGCCAAGCCCAATGGTACTGCCCAATTCCGCCACTTCGGATACCCGGTAGTAGAGTGTGGCAAAAGTATATTCTCCGGGTTCCAAGGCACAGCCTTCCGTTGAAAAGAAGACGGTGATCACGGCTCCGTCAACCTCGTTGAAACTGGTGGAGAAACAGTCCAGCGCCGATGAGTAATCTACAGTCGTCAGCAGGTCGGGGTCATCCAGCATGGTGAATTGAATACCCGCAACTGGTTCCATATTCTCCAGATAGATGGGTATGGCCACAGTATCGCCGGGTAGAGCCGTACCGCTCCCGGCCGCTAAAATGGCCGGGAACATATTGTCCAGGGGATCGAGATAAAAATCATGTTCCGTATAACCCTCAATCGACAGCTCA
>CAZIYQ010000326.1:0-2196 GCA_964543505.1 uncultured bacterium
AATCTGTAAAATTCCATACTTCATGCTCGGAACCCCTTTATGAGAACTACCAATTTGGGTCCGTCAAATTAACAAACTTCATCTCTGAGCTGGGCGTAAATGTCTGTGGGATCGGAAACAACGGCGATGATGTAACCATCTCGGGAAATCAGGGTGGAGCTGGCGGTCCGGGAGGAGCTGGATTATCTTTTGGTCATTTTGATCTTGATACGACTGATGGAACAAATATCAGTTTTTTCGATATTGGGAACGGTAAAACAGATCAGCATACGCATCAATATGATGACAAATACAATGTCGTTGGGATCGATTTCTTCAACCTACAGAATACGCATGTCAATTTGCTGGATGCTTTCAACCCGGCGGCAAGATTTAAAATTATCATCCTGAACACTCATTTATCACAGGGCGGACGATTGGTGATTAACGATGCTTACAATCCCACGGATCCTGCGACTTATCAAAATGTCACGAATTACGCTGATGCCTATACAGATGCAACGGCATCAATTAGTACACCACCGGCACTTTCAGTCAGCGGTTACACTGATTTTACAGCTTTACCGGTATATTCACTTGACGGTGAACCCGGAACAACCCAATTGACAAATATTGGTCTCTATTTTAATGTTGATGCCATCGCAAATGCTCAGCCCGGTGGACCTTTTAACCTCCACCCCACCAATACCGGTGACACTCGTAAAAATATTTTAGGACCCAATGGTGAATGGCGTAACGGTGCACTGACTGTCTGGGCAGTTGAGGTCAACCCGGATGGTACTGATAATTTCCATTTTGATATGTCTTCTGGTCAGCCGCATATTGTTGACGGTCTCTTGTGGGAGGGCTATTTGTTTTGGCACTGGGAGGGTCCTTCATTCCATGAACCCGGTTGGATCACTTTTGACCCCGGTAACCCGGGGATAGCAGGCCAGGATGAAGGGGGATCCGGTGACGGTGATCCCAATGGAAAAGTTGCAATTTGCCATATCCCGCCGGGCAATCCGCAAAATCAGCACACAATCATGGTAAGTCAGAATGCCGTGGATGCTCATCTTGCTCATGGTTGTATTCTGGGAACCTGCAGCTCAGAGGGATGCGGGTTTTGTGATGACAGTCATACCGATCCAGCCAGACTGACCCTGCGCTACACCGGTGAATACTGCGACGCCTCCCACCATGCCCAGGAAGATAAAAAAGTCTCTTGTACTGACTACGCCGCTTTTGAATCACCAGTCCATATAATCGCAACCGACAAGAAGAAACCTAAAGATAAAAAAGCAAAAGTTTGGTTCGATGGCCTGGTCGATTTGAACGGCACCTTCGATATTGAAGCCGCTAATGCCGGAGAATCAAAATTGAAATCCGGGACTTATGTTTACATTTATGATGCGGCAGATGAGACACTCCTGCAGGGGATTGGGTTCCATACGTCCTGCTCCCAACCGTTATTTCGGGGTGACCAGTTTGGATGTCTCGTACTTGAAGATATGCTGAATAGTCATGGTGACATTGTTTGTGAAAATACAGGCGGCGGCGGACTTGGTGGAATTAACGGTGGAGGCGGTCTGAATGATTGTGGCTATTGCGATGCCGGCATACCACCACAAATGCTTTTTATGACCTATTCAGGTGAAGACTGTTCTGCTTCTGTTAATTCATTACCCCCTGACAAATGGGATTGTACAGGAGACCCCTTATTGACAAACCCGGTTTATATATTGGCAACGAACAAGGGAAACCCCAGTGATTCTGCTGCCAAAGTCTGGTATGAAGGGAATGTGGGTTTAAATCGCAGCTTCACAATCAGTGCTTTAAATGCCGGAAACAGCCAGCTAACTCACGGTACATTTGTCCACATTTTTGATTTTGCCGGCGGCACAGAACTTCAGCGGGTCAAATTTCACACATCCTGTTCCCAACCTTTATATGAGAACGATCAGTTTGGTGCGGTTTCTCTTAATCGCTTTGTCGATATTAATGGCGATGAGGCCTGTGGTAATGCTACCCTGGATATGGGCAGCCAGCACGCAGACTATCTTATCAAGGTCATCGTAAAATTTGCCTGGAAAAACCCCCAGAACATCGAAGATAGTCTTTCAGTATTTATTTCACCACAGAGGAGTTGGAAATGGAATTAAAAATGAAATCTAGAAAAGGATTCACAATGGTTGAGATGATGACCAGCATCGTTGC
>CAZIYQ010000327.1:0-2190 GCA_964543505.1 uncultured bacterium
CATCGTCAATTGCAGCATAGGGGTCGTAGTTCAGGGCGGTTTCAGCCATGCAGCCCTCCTGACAGAGATCACCGATACCGTTAGCATCTTCATCCGCCTGATCAGGATTGTAGAGGTCTGGACAGTTGTCATCCCCTTCAAGTAAGGAATTCACGGGTTCATCGCCCGGGCAGTAGCTGCCGAGATAATCGTCCCCATAACCGTCACCGTCGAGATCAGCCCAATAGTTCTCCGGATAAATACAACTGCCATCGTCTAAATTCGCGTCGGGATCATAGTTGCAGGCCGCTTCACCGGTGCAACCGTAAATGGCCTCAGAACAGTCTCCACCGTCGAATGACCATTTGCTGCAATTAAAATCCGGATTCCCGTCGAGGCCGTTATTGCATTGTCCGTCCCCGAGCAGGATCAAAACCTCTTCACCAAAACAAATCCCTGCGCAATCGGAGTAAAGACCCTGTGAAGCACAATCTTCGCCGCCCTCAATGAGGGAACCTGCAAGCGAAAAACCTAAAACCAATCCATCACTATTGGTTGACACCATGAATCCCGCAGCTCCGGCGCTTCCGCCTGAAGCCCCGGTGAGCGTGAATCCGACAAAGCCGGAAAGAAGTGTGAATTGAAAGCCGCCTATATCCTGGGATGAATTCAGAGATACTTCTACTATCCCGTCGCTGTACTCTGTAATCGCCATGTAGGCATCCCAGGTTTCATGATTCTCATGCATCGGTGGAGCGGTCCCGCCGCCGTTACCAACTGTGTAAGCAGGTCCCAACTGAACAGTTAGCGATTCCCCGATTTGGTTAGATAAGATCAGATTGCCGATATCGAACCAACCATTTTCCGATTGCACACTCACATCGAGAAAAGTCAGCGGAGAGCCGGCACAATCGCTGCCGTCGAAATTCCACTGCTGGCACATCAAATCCACTCCGTAGGCCCCATCATCACAATATCCATCGCCCTGCCAGCTCAAATATTCATCTCCAAAACAATAGCCGTCACAGTCTTCGTTCAAGCCCTGCTCGGCGCAGTTTTCACAGGTTAGATCGTCATTTGAGGGGTCATCGTCACAGACATCGCAATTGTCAACATAGCTTGATCCGAAGCAGATGCCGGCACAGTCAAGTTCCGAGGCCTGACAGCAGCTCCCGAGCTCATCCAACACTGCACTACCAAAACAGACATCCTCGCAATCCATTGCCCAGTTGAACTCCAGTCCTGTGCTCCCCTGAGCGCATTCACCACAGTCGTCGATGAGGGCTGTTCCATAACAGATATTGGCGCAGTCAACCTCAACGGCATTACAACAATTGCCCTCGCTGTCCATATCAGCTTGACCGAAGCAGATGCCTGCACAGTCCAGTTCTGCGGTCTGACAGCAGGTACCAAGCTCATCCAAAATTGCACTGCCAAAACAGACACCCTCGCAATCCATTGCCCAGTTGAATTCAAATCCTGTTGTGCCCAGTACGCATTCACCACAGTCGTCCATCCCTGCCGTACCGAAACAAATTCCTGAACAGTCCATATCCTGATTGTTACCGGCGCAGACGCCGCAGTCATCAAGCATTAAAATATTGGGCAGGGGATTCCAGCAGTCCGGTTCGGGGTCTAAATTGTTTGAGACCCATCCAGTCGGGATAGCCTCAGGGCAGAATTCAGCACCGATTCCACTACCGTAGCCGTCACCATCCTCATCGGCATACCAGAGTTCGGGATAGAGACAGCCCCAATTCTGCAGTGCTTCAGGGTCGTAGTTACAGGCGGAGGCATCCATGCAGCCATAGGTTGTACTCTCGCTCAATTCCACATCTGAAATGGCAATGAAAAGGTCACCAAAGACACCACTGCCGGCTGCGTATTGCGGAGTCATGACATATTCAACCATTGTGGATGGTCTCCACAGGCGATAATAAACCGGCTGACCTTCAACATAGCCCGGTAATTGATAGCCTCCGAGTGAGCAGTTATCAACCGAACCTATCGCCGAAATTTCCAACTGACTGCCATCCCAGATCCCCGCGCCTACGAGTAACTCGTCCAACTGATTGGAGCAATCTCCAGAGTTTGTAATTCCCTGGGCATCAAAGATACCGATCTCATCTCCGGGCTCAAGTTCGGAAACCGTCTCCAAAAAAATCAGTAACTGAAAAACGCCGGTGGGTTCGATCGCCAGGTTATAAAGCT
>CAZIYQ010000328.1:0-2175 GCA_964543505.1 uncultured bacterium
CAGTTGCTGCCGCTTACTTTTGTGCGCACGTCTTCAAAACCATAATTTTCAAGTAAGCTGCTCACGTACATGCCCACGTCTGCAACGGAGGACCCTGAATCAGACGGATCCCCTACAACGGCGGCTTTCTCGAACCAGTTGTCGCCCGTATAAACAGCTTTTTCGTAGCTGATGGTCTTGTTGATGACATTGGAGACATCACTGTTGTTATTTACCGAGATACGGCCGATGAGTACTTCAGGGAAAATATCGTCTCCATCAAGTAGAGAATAGGGATGATCACCTTCCCCATTATACCAGGAAAAACTCTCATAGAAAGTCGGAATATTGTATCCACCTCCCACATCTCCGACGAGGCCAACAATCTCCGGCGGCGGATCAAAGGTTTCGTAGGCATTCTGGATATAGGATTTGATGGCGTTGTTTCCTGACCCGGTCGTTCCCGTATGAGCCGTGTAAACGACCCAGCCCCGACGATGCCGCCATTCCACCAATTGCTGAAAATAAGCTGTGTTGATTACTCCGCTCGAACCCCCTCCGCAAATGTACAACACAGCATGCGTCTGAAAAGGTTCTTCGCTGCGGGGTTCGTAATTCACAGCAAGCCCCGAGTACAGTTTTTCAAATATGCTTGACCGGGGCATCTCTGTCACGTCGTATTGATCCTGGGTCCGGGATTCGACAATCTGGATATCCACTTCGTCATAGATCTCCAAGTCCTGTGTTCCGCCGTTGTACTGAAAAGGAGTCAGGCTGATGGAAAGCAGAGTGAGTCCTCGCATGATCATGGGATCCGATATCTGCAATTTTTTTAAAGGATAGATCTGGTCTGTGCCATAAAAAGAGGCATCCTTGCCAAATTTGGGGAGTTGTCCGGTAAAATCGATAGCCTGAGCCGGAGTCAGTGAGATATTATGGAGAGTGTGCGAGCTGATCACTGATAAAGTTGCGCTATAGCTCCTCCCTGCTGTCGTTTGAAAAAAGGTTGAAAACACCGGCAGTTCCGGTAGGCCTGGTTTGGTAGTAGCCCCGGCTCCGGCGGCAGATAGGAGCCGATCCTCACCTGTTGGTATCAGGCTTATCTCACCCAGGCTGAAATGTAGTGTTGTGACGCCGTCTTCAAGGGACTGCACCGTAAAATGGTCTCCGATAGAAGCCCCTAAAATTGCGATGAGAACTGTGGGGATAAGAATAAGTCTATATTTCATTGTTATTTCCTTGCTGTGTTAAAATTCAAATAGCTCAAATTCACTTTCAAAAAGATCGGCTTAGAATAAATGGTTTTGACTTATTCCCATTTGGTATTCTTGTATCAATTTGTAAGCTGAATCTATTGTTTTTCAGGAGGAATGATCAATCACTGTCTGCTGATGCAGCTGCCATGACTCCAATCCAATTTACAAACCCCGCCAATTTTTTATAATGTGCACCCTGCCAGTACACCAAACCGCAGTATGTGCAGCAGGAGAAATCCACGTAGTATTTTTGAGTGAGGGGCTTCAACTGCTCCCGGACCTGGGCTTTCGGGACCGCTTCAAGAGGGTGGTTGCAGGTGCTGCAGCGGCTGAATGGACTCAGACCATCACGAAGATTGAACCGTCGAATGACTTCCAGTGTTTGATAGCGGGGTATCATGGAGCGGACATAGTACCCTCTTTGAATTTTCCTGCGCATCAGTAGCCGCCGGTCGCGTGTGAGCAGGATCAATCCCTTCTCACGGGAGGCTGAAGCCAACTTGGCCTCATCCCAATCGTGATGCAGTTCGACATTGAGTCCCAGCAGGCGCAGTTTTCTAGCAAGGATGCCAAGATTGGCATCGGCAAGAAAGCTCAAATTGCGCAGAGGCCTGCCCTGCAGATGCGTCACTCCACTAATATTGAAAGTTTCAAAGACCGGATAAACCGATATGTCGTCGCCGGCGTTGATGCGATAGTCAAAACCCTCCGACTTGCCATTCACAAGGATCAAATCCACTTCAGTATGAGGCACACCGCAGGATTCGATGACATCTTTCACGGTGGTGTGATGTTTCAAGATTCTTGTAAAGCGCAGCTTGCGGCGGGCAGGCGGTAGAAAATCATTTAGCTCTTCGTAAAAGCGAAGATGAACGCTGATCTTTTCAGAGGTCATTTGATAATTTACCATAAAAGGAACGATTGATTACAAAGCCAAAAT
>CAZIYQ010000329.1:0-2160 GCA_964543505.1 uncultured bacterium
ACCTGCTGGCTCAGGACAACTTCGACGGTACAATAAACCTGAGCTGGGCACCACCCGGTTCCGGGTCAAGGGTTGACGTATATCTGTGGATCTCTGCCGTGAATGATTCATTGATCGAGATCAGCATGAACAACACAGAAGATATTTACGGCTTTCAGTTCAGTCTCAGCGCCGACTCCTCACTGAATGCAACTTTAGGTCAGGCCTGGGGCGGTCGGGCTGAAGAGGCGGGGTTTACATTGTACACCAATGAAAGCGGATTGATATTAGGCTTTTCATTTACAGGAGGTTATATTCCTGTAGGTGAAGGCGTGCTGTTTTATATGGATTGGAGCCCAACTGGTTCTGCGGGTTACATCTGTATAGATGACATTCCACAGTTCTCGCTTTATGAGTTTTTTGGTACAGTAGAAGTGGGGGACTGCTATTGGTATGACCCGACAGCTCCTGCTGATATTGTTTATAATATCTACCGGGAGAATGAACTGATTGCCTCCAATATTGTTGAAACAAATTATATTGACTTTCCGCCGGACCTCTACGATAATTACTGTTATTTCGTGACGGCAGTAATCGATGGCGTGGAATCAAATCCCTCTGCCACAGTCTGTAGTTTTTCTCATTTAGACTGCAGCACTGACCCCACTGCACTGAATTATTGTCCCGATGCTACATATGATGATGGTGTATCAATTTATTTCACACCGCTTGCTCCGGCAGAGAGTGAGATCATCAGCATAACAGACGAGACTTTGATGACGGACAGTCTCACTTTTTTATGGTCGGCTTCGGCTACCGGTTTGAGTGAGATAATTGATTATGAATTGAGCTTAAGTCTCCCGGGGTCTGGCAGAGTTCTGACTTTTTCCACCGGAGCACTACAAAACTACACAGTTTCCTATTTTGATTTGGTTGATGGATTGTGGCTCTACCCGGAGACAATGCCGGAAATAACTTGGCAGGTTGAGCTTATCTTCGATAATTTTCAGATATCCAGTCCACAAAATACTTTCACCATTGACAAGAGTGAACTGGCGATCACTGCATCGAATCTGCCTGAAGGGTTTGCTATCCTGGCAAATTATCCCAATCCTTTTAATCCGGTGACTACAATCTCATACACTCTGTCTGAAATGGCAGAGGTTCGTTTGGATATATACGACCTGAGCGGAAGATTGGTCGATAACCTGCTTCCTGCCGGTACCATGCAGACAGCGGGCCGTTACAGCCTGCAGTGGGATGCGGAGCATTTTCCCAGCGGTATCTATCTTGCGCAGCTACATTCAGGGAATAAGATCCTACGACGAAAAATGCTGTTGTTGAAGTAGACTGAATTCCTTTAAAAGCAGAAACCTCTGGATATGCTGAATCCTGAAGTTGCCCTAATTTTGTGGACACCTTGATAAGTCATAAATTACAATGACGGAGGTGCAACCAATGAAAGAGAAACAACAACGCAGGATATCGCATTTTGTGTTAAGACCTATCGGAAGATATATATCACTTTCAATAGATTGATCAAATGATAACTGGATCGTTGGTATTGAGTCCTATCATGGCAATCCCTATGATAGACATACACTCACTTCCACGATATCAATGGTTGAGCAAATGACAGATTGGGAGATCAAAAATGTTTATGCTGATCTGGGGTATTGCGACCATAGCTATGAAGTAGATTTTAATAAATTCGTCCTGGATAGGCCAATTGGGCAAGTCAAACCTGCCTTCATTTAATTCGCACAACGGGTTAAGATTGTACGGTTGTACTTCTTCGGAGTAATTTTAGTTGGAGTTATTAACTTTAAATTTGTTATAAGGAACATATTTAGACAAATATCTATCGAAAAAACGGCACTATGAAAAAATATACAATCATCTCATTTTACATTTTCACCAGCCTATCATTTTTACTGTTTGGATGCTTGGGTTGCAAAAGTTCGACAAAACCAGAGGGATGTGTTCTGGGCTACCATCCCTGCGAAGATAATATCAGTGAATGTTGTTTGGATACAACCAGTCATATCTTCAACTGGAATATTTATCCTCTGACTGATGAGGGTGGTTCCTCTTTTTCAAGAGATGCTGCTATTCTTGCACCAGAAGATATATGGGCGATTGCATATTTTAATAGCCCTGATACAATAGATGGTGAAATTA
>CAZIYQ010000330.1:0-2106 GCA_964543505.1 uncultured bacterium
CGGGACTGATAACCGCTGTATCCCAATAGCCAGGCATAGTCCGCATTGCGCAGGAGGATCTTGGGGAATTTCTCCGGCAGGACAGAGATTTTGGATTTCCAGCCATATTTCTTTTCCCAATAGACGGAGTTACTGTATTCGTTCATACCCTCGTCCATCCAGGCATGGTCACGCTCGTTACTGCCCAGGATGCCATAGACCCAATTGTGGCCCACTTCGTGCATGATGACCATCTCGAGCATCTCTTTATTGGTGGTGGTTGATATGACGGTGATGTTGGGATATTCCATGCCGCCGCCTGCAGAGAGGTCACCATCAACTGCGGTGATGTGGTTGTAGGGATAGTCCCCGTAAAACTTGCTGTACCAATAACCCGAATCATGCAAATATTCGATGGAATTGCGCCAGAGCTCGGCATTCTTGGGCAGGTAAGCGCTCCAAAGAGTAACCTCGCGGTTCAACTCGGGAGTCGTGAGGGAACCCTTTTGAACGATATAGTTCCGGTCGGCAAACCAGGCGAAATCGTGAACCTTTTCCTGATGATAGTGCAGGGTTTTAAGTGCTTTGGTTTCGTGATCGTCGCCGGCTTTTTTTTCTGCTTTTTCATGTTTGCGGCGGGCTTTCACCCTGGCTTTTCGCCAGGTCTTCAATTCTTTTTTGGACATAGCCGCAACTTTAGCCCCCTCAGTTGCCAGTGAATCCAGCCAGTTGTATTCCTGTTGGCCATCGATGAGGTCTCCCGTTGCCATAACCACATAATCCCGGGGCAGTGTGATCGTGACATCAAAGTTGCCAAACTCCGAGTAAAACTCTCCCATGTCGAGATAGGGCATGGGATGCCAGCCCTCCATATCGTAAACCGCAGGCTTAGGGTACCACTGGGTGATCTCGTAATGTTTGCCGGTATGGCCCATGCGCGAAAAAACTTTTGGTAGTTTCACAAAAAAGGGGGTTTCAATGACGATGGTTCCGCCGGGGGGCAGGGGTTTTGGCAGCGTGAGTTTGGCCGCATCGATCCATTGCGGATGGAAACTCCATTGGGCTTTGGTTCCATCCACTGTAAAATTCAGACTGTCAATATAGCCGCGCTGTTTTTCGCTTGCAAAATGGAAACGGGTTCTGCCGCCTTCAAGTTGCTGTTTCGCGAGAGCTGTTTCATTATTCTTATATGCATTCGGCCATAAATGAAACCAGATGAAGTTCAGTGTGTTTGGTGAATTATTGGTGTACTCTAATCGTTCACTCGCCGATAGTGTATGATCTTCATCGTTCAGGTTAACATGAATATCATAGACAACGTCCTGCTGAAAGTAATTAGCTGGAAGGTTCCCTGACCATAGCAGTGTCAACGGGATGAGCAGAAGGATTAACTTTTTCATTTTTACCTCCAAAGAATTGAGCCAGAAACTGACCCGTATATGAATGTTCAACTTTACTGATTTTTTCCGGTGTGCCTTCGGCGATAATGCTGCCACCACCAAAGCCCCCTTCGGGACCCAGATCGATAACCCAGTCCGCCGTTTTGATTACATCGAGGTTGTGCTCAATGATCACGACGGTGTTACCTTTGTCCACTAACTTATGCAGTACACTGAGTAGCATTTTAACATCATCAAAATGCAAACCGGTGGTGGGTTCATCCAATAAATACATCGTTCGACCCGTACCGATTTTTGACAGTTCAGAGGACAATTTGACCCGTTGGGATTCGCCTCCGGAAAGTGTGTTGGCCTGCTGACCCATTTTGATATAACCGAGACCGACCTCAGACAGAGTCTGTAAAATCCGGCCGATCGTATAGTGATGACTGAAAAACTGTAGTGCTTCTTCGATGGTCATCTCCAAAATGTCTGAAATGTTTTTCCCCCTGTAGCTGATTTCAAGGGTCTCCCGGTTGTAGCGTTTGCCTTTGCACTCCTCGCACTGCACATACATGTCTGCTAAAAAGTGCATTTCGATTTTGATGAGTCCCGCACCCTGGCAGGTCTCACATCTACCTCCTTTGACATTAAAGGAAAATCGGCCCGGTTTGTAGCCCCGCACTTTTGATTCGGGTAGCTGGCTGAAAAGCGTACGAATATGTGTGAAAACGCCTGTATAAGTCAC
>CAZIYQ010000331.1:0-2065 GCA_964543505.1 uncultured bacterium
GAATAGCAATTCTCCGGGGTGGCTGGGGTTCCGACGTGCGCTCTTCCGCTCTACCTCTCCGACCTGAAGACCCTCGACCCCTGCTGCGGCTCCGGTCATTTCCTGGGAGCCGCCTTTCTCATGCTGGTGCCCATGCGCATGGAGCTGGAGGGGCTTTCAGCCCGCGAGGCGGTGGATGCGGTATTGCGCGATAACATTCACGGCCTGGAACTGGATCAACGCTGCGTGGAGCTGGCCGCCTTCGCCCTGGCGCTTACCGCCTGGAAATACCCCGATGCGGGTGGCTATCGCGTATTGCCGGAACTGAATGTGGCCTGTTCTGGATTGGCAATCAGCGCCAAGAAGGAAGAGTGGCTCGCTCTTGCTGGCGACGACACCAACCTTCGGCTGGCACTGGAAGAGCTCTATAAGCAATTCAAGGATGCGCCGGTGCTCGGTAGTTTGATCAACCCAGAAGCAAGTCTGGGAAACGGGTCGCTGTTTGAATTGAAGTGGGAAGAAGTTGGACCGCCACTGACTAAAGCATTATCGAATGAAAAGGATGATTTTAGTTCAGAGCTCGGTGTTGTTGCATTGGGGCTTGCCAAAGTTGCAGAGATTTTAGCTAATGAGTATCAATGGCTATACACGAACCCTCCATATCTAGGAGAAAGAAAGCAAAATACTTCCCTAAGAGATTTTTCTAGACAGCTTTTCAATGAAGGGAAAGCTGATTTGGCTATGACATTTCTGTTGCGAGGAGAACATTTTGTAGGTAAGCAAACTCAGTGTTTGGTTGTGCCACAGAATTGGCTTTACCAACGATCATATGAATCACTTAGATTGAAATTGTTGTCGAAAAATAGAATTCGGTTGATAAATCAATTAGGTAGTGGTGCGTTCACCTCTCAGATTGGTGCAGATGTTCTGCTTTTAATTTTGTCTGAGGGTGATGACTCTTTTCGTGGAATTGATATCACAAGCTATGATGGACCAGATTTAAAATCAAAAGCTTCTCAAGATTCCGAAGTAATATATCTGAACTCACTTCAATTGAAAGGTCATTCAGACGCACGTATATCATTACAAAAACGTGACTTAAATGCAGATCTTCTAGAGAAAAGAGCCGCTGCGTTTGCTGGGGTATTGAATGGAGACACTCCAAGGTTTGTATGTAAATTCTGGGAAGTAACTGAGTTTGAGAACAAATGGAGTTTTTTGCAAAGTACTCAGAAACAGTCGAATTTTTATGGGGGTCAATCAAGTGTAATTCTTTGGGAAAATGGCTGTGGACAGCTAAGGACGCTTGCTATTGAGTTGAAAGAAAGGCTCCATGATGCTGACAGACGTGGAAATCAGGCATGGGGCAAAAAAGGAATTGCAATTAGTCAAATGGGTGAGCTTCCGGCTGCTTTATACCACGGTGACTTCTTTGATAGTAATGTAGCAGTCATTTCGCCTTTGGATAAATCATTGGTTTTGCCGATATGGATATACTGTGAATCCGATAATTTTCGTTCCGAGATCAGGAAAATTGATAAAAAGAAAAATGTAACCAACGCTACCCTAGTCAAAGTCCCCTTCGACCTCGACCACTGGTCCAAAGTCGCCGCAGAAAAATACCCCAACGGTCTGCCCAGGCCTTACTCCGATGATCTCACTCAATGGATTTTCCACGGCCATCCCTGTGGTTCGGTAGTATGGGATGAAGAAACCAAATGGACTGCCCAAGGCCCGCTGCGTCGTGATGCCACCGTGCTGCAAGTCGCCGTCGCCCGACTGCTCGGTTATCGCTGGCCCGCTGAACTGGATACGAAAATGGAACTGGCCGATGAGCAGTGCGAATGGGTGAACCGTTGCGAAGCCCTGCTCCCTTACGCCGATGAAGACGGCATCGTCTGCATCCCGCCGGTACGGGGCGAGGCTTCGGCGTCCGACCGTCTGCTGAATCTGTTGGCTGCCGCCTATGGTGATGCCTGGGCGAACGATATTTTGGCGGAACTACTAAAGAGCGCGGATCACGCGGGCAAATCACTGGAAACCTGGCTCAGGGACAAGTTCTTCACCCAGCACTGCAAGCTGTTCC
>CAZIYQ010000332.1:0-2030 GCA_964543505.1 uncultured bacterium
TAACTTCATTACCGTTGGTAACCCATGACTTAAGTCATGGGTTACTGAGATAAAATAACCGTTTCAACGGTTTTATGATCAGAAACAGATCTTTTCGGAATAGACTCACAACCTAAATCAACTCAAAGCCGTTGGTGATCCGGATATTCTATCTGAAAAATTGGTTTAGAGAATCTGTTACCTGCCGATAAAAGCAATCAGGATAAAATTACAACCTGACTCTTCTTTGCGGCTTTGATCAGGTTTTTATCAACTGTTGCTAACGGTAATCCGTTTCTCATTGCCAGGTCCAGATATGATGCCTCATAAGTTGACAGTTTGTGCGCCCGCGCTAAAGCAAAAATTTCTTTGATCATCCTTTCCGGCAGTTCCTGTTCGACAATGATGGGGATTTCGGACAGCAATTCAATAAATCTTGCGCTGTCTGCTTCACCAATTCGTTTTTTACATTCAGCCACCAACAATACATTCCCAACTTCCAACGGCCAGATAGCCGGCACAAAAGCGGTTGAATTCATAAAACGATTGAGAATCGTATCCGCATAGGAGTTCTTTTCGTCTTTGAAACACCATGCCATGACCACAGAGTTGTCAATTACAAAATTATCACCCATCTAGGGCCTGCCTTCATCAAGCATGTCTCGAATCGTGAGGCCGTTGAGATCATGCTTCTCACGGAATTTCCTCAGTTCAGCAATCGCCTCATTAATTTCAATGTTGCGCTTTGCAGGTGGTGGCTGCAGGACAGCCACCGGCACACCATGCTTTGTAATCGTTATCCTTTCACCCTTGATGACGCGTTCAAGCAGCCGGGGAAGATGTGTTTTTGCGTCGTATGCACCAATTGATTCCATAGGAAATCTCCTTACTAAATTAAACCAGTCTATGACTAGTCTAATTTATCCCTTTTTAAATTATTGAGCCTACGGTTAGGTATTATTAGTGGATGCCACTGAGAATAATCAGGTATTTGGCCTCATTCTTCCGTTATGCCAAATGGAGTGAGAGCCCTAACTTTAGACAGTGAATTATAACGAAAATCAACTCAAAGCTGTGGGCCATCCGCCGGGTCCGCTACTGATCCTGGCTGGTGCCGGTACCGGGAAAACCTCGACCCTCATCAAGAGGATCGCCCGTTTTATCAGCGAATTGCAAGTTACGCCTGAAAATATTTTAGCCCTGACCTTTACAATAAAAGCCGCCGAAAATCTCAAGACAGAACTGACCCGGGTCATCGGTCCTGAAGGCATGAACATCAACGCCTGTAATTTTCACTCCTTTGCCAAAACCTTCACGGAACAGTATTCTGAACATCTGGGGTATGACAATCCACCTGTTGTCATGAACGACGCGGACATCTATTTTCTGCTCCGGGAAAAATTTGACGAACTGAAAACCCTGCGCAGTTCTGAATATCGGCGCAACCCCATTGTGGCGATCCAGTCCCTGAAATTGTTGTTTGACCGCTTTCGGGATGAACTGCTCACACGGCAGGAGTTGAAAGCACTGCAAGCGGAAAGCCTGTCAACACTCTCAGCTGTGGAGGACGACAAGGAGAAGGAGAAGCGGCTGAAACTTGCCGATGCCGTGGACATCTTCCCGCGCTATCAGCAATGGAAGAAGGAGTCCGGACTCATCGATTTTGGGGATATGCTCACCAATCTCTGGCAGCTCATCACAACGGACATGGCTATCCTTTCAGAAACGCGGGGGCAGTACCAACACCTGTTTGTGGACGAGTTTCAGGATAATAACTTCGCCTTAAGCCAAATTGTTTTCAAAATTGCCGAACCTAGCAAGAGTATTACGGTGGTGGGAGATGACGACCAGTGCATTTACTCGTTCCGCGGCGCCAATATGGAAAATGTCCGGCAGTTCAAACTGCGTTATGAAAATGAGCCCAATTACGGAGAAGTGCAGCTGTATAAAAATTACCGCTCCACGCAGGAAATCCTGGATGTTGCCAATTTTGCCATAGAGCAAAATCCGGGTCGGCTGGGAAAAGAGAAACTCCAAACCGGGATCAACAA
>CAZIYQ010000333.1:0-2030 GCA_964543505.1 uncultured bacterium
ATTTGAGATGTGAACACCGGGACCGTGTCATGAACGGTGCTATTGAGTTTTACAACATCACCAATTTTGAGGTTTAAAAATTCACCTACCGTAATTTTCGTATCTCCAAGTAAAACACTGATACCGAGGTTGGTTTTTTCTAAATTTGATTCAATGACCGTACGTTCCTGTTCTGAAGTTACTTTTGTTCCGAACATAATCCTATTTTGAATTTCCGGGCGGGAGATAATGTTGGATATCCACATATAGGGATAACAGATGTTCATCATTGAAGTGGCCCCATGGAGTTGGATTTCAAGCGAAACGACAACCACGGGCTCAGAGGCTGGTATGATTTGTACGAACTCCGGATTACTTTCAAATCTGTCGAATTCACAGTTAAATTCTTTGGCCGATGCCCACCCTTTTGCTATTTCAACAGCAACCCGATCTATTATTTTTTTCATAATGCGTTGTTCGATTATCGAAATGGGTCTCGGGTTATTAATAAAGTTGCCTTTCCCTCCGAACATGCGCTCAACAATAAAAATCGTCAATTGCGGGTTCATCTCCAACACGATATTTGAGAAAGGATTGTCTATATTTCCAACATAGATCGCAGCGGGCGGGGCAATAGACATGACAAATTCGGAGTACATAATCTGGTCAATGGCCAACAGATTAATATCAACAATCATCCTAAGCTGTGCCGATAAGTAAACCCCAAAGTTTCGGACGACACTCTCATGTATATTCTCCAGAAAACGCATCTGGTCCTTTGAGATCAGATTAGGATGTTTAAAGTCGTAAAGTGAGACCTTTTTATTAATATCCGCAGATGCAACCTCTACCTCTTGTCCGGTTGATACACTTGTTAATAAAGCGTCTATTTCTTCCTGTGATAGTATTTTAGCCATTTTTCTTTTTTATTATTGAAGTATAAGCTGTCTGTAATAAAGGCGGTCTATTTCACCACTGATAAGAAATGAATTTACAATTTTAGTTAGTTCAGCTTTGGATTCAGATTGAAAGCTCTCCGCAAGTACATCTTCAGCAGACTGACTCCGCAAATAACCAATGAATCTGTCTTTTAGCTGAGGATCTCTTGCCGTGAGTTCATTGATAATCTCCACGTTGGAGGCTTCGATGGCAAACTCGGCCACCATAATCCTTCTACCACCGGAACCAAGCAGATTTACGGTAATGTCATCAAGCACGTAAATTTTACCGATATTGTAATTGACTTTTGCATTGGCAGCATGGGTTGCTTTTTTAGTGGAACGGATATGTTGAATTTTCGGCATCAAGACAATTTTCACGATAAAAAATGCAGCAATTGAGAAGCTGATCAGTAATATTATGAAAATACCAATCTTTAGACCAATTGGTGATCCCGCCGCTTCCACAGCTGCTTCGTTTGCATTTAACTGATCTATATGAGTACTTTTTACAGGCATAATGAAATATTCTAATTTGATGTCACCAGGGGTTATTAATTCCTGAATAGTATTTGCCATCAGCGCTGATATTCTCAAAATTAATGCCAAGCACCTGGCCTTTCAATCAATCGCATGCAGATCATGAATATAGGTTAGGTAAGGATTGTAAAATTAAAGGCTGATTCTTAATTGATGACTATTGAAATATTCATATTTCAGCTTTCCGACCGATAGAAACGATAAAAGCAATAAGATTATAGTTTGTAATTACAATATTTTAATTGCTGACTTAAATAATCCAAATCCACTCAATATAAAATAAATTACTTTCTTGGATTTCAGATGTAGCGGGGAAAAAATATTTTTAAGGCAAGATTTATTTTAGATCAGGACTAATATCGAACGCGACTTTGAGATGAGTGAAGGAAATTTTTTCCTCTAAGATTCTGGAATTTTCCCAATCTCAAAAAAGCGTAGAATGAGTCCTTTATTCTATTTCCAGGTTACCATAAATTCAACGCGACGATTTTTTTTCCTGGATTCCGGTGTATCGTTCGAAGCAATCGGTCGATACTCAGAATACCCGGTTGGTGCGAGAATATTGGGTGGAAC
>CAZIYQ010000334.1:0-2025 GCA_964543505.1 uncultured bacterium
GGTCGTTTCCAATGCTTAAAAGGTCATTTTTGCTATCAAAAAGGCCCATCTAAGCTATAAAAGAAGCAATTACCCAGTATTAATGCCAATATAATTAATGTGTTGTGCTGTGTCACGCTGGTCTGACCCCAACTCACAACTCTGGTCTGACCCCAACTCACAACTCACTCACCAATTTGCGGGGAGGGGGCGATTGATAATGATCGATTTTTTCACAATACTGATGTAGCCGCCGATTCGCAGGTCTTTCAGAATCTTGCTGACCATTTCTCGTGATGAACCGACTATATTGGCAATCTCCTGTTGTTTGATAGGGCGGGTCATCGGCACCCCGTTATCTTCTACCGCCTGATCAGTGAGAACTTGTACCACTCTTGCATAGACATCCTGAAATGCCATGCTGCCCAGTTTGTCCGTAAGCTGGTAGATTCTGTTGATTAACGAATCAATGATCGGTGCGGTTACGGTTGGATTGTTAATCAGGAATTGATCGAAATCTGGCTTCGCGATGGTCGCCAGCTCACATGGTGTCAGGGTGCTGACATTGGCGGAGCGAGGATGATCAGACAACAAGGAAAGCTCTCCAAAAAAATCACCCGTGCCCATGGTAGATAGCATAATTCTTTTTCCATTCTCATCATCAAGATAAGCTCTTAGTTGCCCTTTCAGGATGATGTACAGAGAATAGCTTTGCTCACCTACGGTAAAGACCATTTGGTTTTTTGGAAAATGTTTTACCTCACACAAGGCAATCAGAACTCGCAACTGATCTTCCGGGATATTGTCGAATAAAGGGATCGTATTGAACAGTTCTTTGTGCTCCATTCTTATTCCTCAGACACAAGCGGCACCCAAATCAGAAAAAATTATGTGAATATTACCGTAAATTGACGACTTGCAGGACCATATATGACCCCGTGGCCCATTCGGGCTTGACATGGGGGTTCATGTGGATAATTATAGCTATTGCATGCCACATTGTTCGAGGAGCGTATGAAAACAGTACAGATGACACTTGATGATGAGTTAGTGGATGAAGTAGATGCCATGGTAAAAAAACTGCATACCACCAGATCTGCGTTTGCTAGAACTGCCTTGCGAGATGCCATGGAGAGCATACGTATCAAGCAACGGGAGAAGATGCATCAAGCAGGATACCAGTGCAAGCCTGTTCAGACATCCGAGTTTGGGGTATGGGAATCAGAACAACAGTGGCCTGAATGATGAAACGTGGCGAAGTACGCTGGTATAAATTTCAGCAGCCGGACAAGAAAAGGCCGGTTCTTGTATTAACAAGGGATTCCGTGCTTGGGTACCTGGGGGAGGTTACTATTGCGCCGGTCACATCAACGATTCGAGACATTCCCAGCGAGGTTTTGCTAACAAGGGATGATGGTATGCGAAAGGATTGCGCGATCAACTGTGATCACATCCAGACTGTTTCTAAGGGGAGGGTTGGCGCACTGGTCACTACCCTTACGTCGGAGAAGCTTGAGCAGGTACGCGATGCAGTCCGCTTTGCATTAAATATCTGATAAAGGGGATGCTATCCTTTCGGAACAATTTTACTCCGCGGTAGATGGGCATACTCCGGCTCATTGGCCATTGCAATCCGCGAAACAAGACCTAACCCCGCGACCTGAGGTGAATATCATGGGTATGATAACGATACGTAGAAATGAAGATATTTTGGAGATAAGGAACAGGATGCTGCAAACTGTAAGAAGTGTGAAAGCCCTGTCCGTTAAGAAATACAGCGGTAAATTAAAATTAAAGGAAGAGCCAATGGTTTACCAGAAACGTGTTCGGCTAGGGTGGGATGAACATACTGATTGATACCAGTATTGCGCTGTATTTGTTCAGAGGAGATGAACAGGTTGCAGGCATTTTGGATGGTCAAGTAGTGCATGTCTCCTTTGTTACGGAACTGGAGCTGCTTGGATTTCCTGGCATTACTGAGCAAGAAGATAAAATGATTCGTGATTTTCTGGACGATTGCGTGGTGGTCGATTTAAATGGGCAAAT
>CAZIYQ010000335.1:0-2019 GCA_964543505.1 uncultured bacterium
CATTTCCCCTATAGCATTGCCTCTCTATTGGCGTATGTTAAATCATTTCCTGATTTGGCATCGCAATTCCAATTCGAGAAGGCCTTTGTTTTCAGGGACAAACTGGATGAATATGTTTCCAGATGCGCTGATGCGGATATCCTCCTGTGCTCTTGTTATACGTGGAACTGGGAAATTACCAATCATTTGGCCAAAAGGGTAAAAGAGAAAAATCCAGACTGTCTGGTTATTTTTGGCGGGCCGCAAGTTCCGGGTAATTATGAGGGGGATATTCCTCGTAACTGGGTCGAAGATTCAAAGGGCAACTTTTTTGAGGATTATCCCTATGTGGATATGTTGGCGCATTCGGAAGCGGAATACACGCTGAAGGATATCTTTGAGGAATATCTGCGAGGCAAAGATTTCTCAAAAATTAATGGCATTGAGATGAGGGGTTTCAGAACTCCCCCTGCCTCCAGGATTCAGGAACTGGACAGCCTGCCTTCACCCTACCTGACCAATCTGGTGTGGGATCTGGTTGAGCCGGTAGAGGGCGTTAGCTATATTGCCTCATGGGAAACCAATCGAGGTTGTCCGTTCCAATGTACCTATTGCGATTGGGGAAGCGCAACAAAGTCCAAGGTTCGCAAATGGAATATGGATAAGCTGCTCAGGGAGATTGAGTGGTTTGCAGACAATAAAATTCCGTATGTGGATTGCTGCGATGCAAATTTTGGTATTTTTGCAGGCAGGGATCTGGAACTGGCAAAGAAGTTTAGAAGCGAAAAGGTGTCGAAGGGTTATCCCGGACGGGTAAGCCCTGCCTGGGTGAAGGCGACGACAGATCGGTTGATTCCTATCGCCAAAGAACTATTGGAGGCCGACCTGCTTCGGGCCGTTACCGTCGCAGTGCAGTCGCTGGATCCGACCACGCTCAAAACCGTTAAACGATCAAACATTAAATTTGATAAATTTTCAGCTTTAATACAGAAGTTCAGAGATGAAAAGATTGAAAATTACACCGAAATCATTATGGGGATGCCCGGAGAAACGCTGGAAAGCTACAAAAACGGTCTTGAGCAAATCATGGAACTTTTTCCGCGCCCTGTCGTTTTTATTTATAACTGCGGCGTATTTGTCAATGCCCCTATGAATCACCCGGGCTATATCAGGGAACATGGAATTAAAGTCATTAAGTCTCCGATCTATTTATGGCATTCATCCATCCATAACCGGGGCGATATTCCTGAGTATGAATACATTACAATCGGTTCAAATTCGTTTTCTCTGGATGATTTAAAGCAGATGTTCACCTATGGGTGGGCAGCGCAGGCATTTCATAGTTTAGGTGTTCTTGAATATATTTCAAAATTTTACAATCAGGTCTATGGCCTGAAGTATGTACGGTTCTATGAAGTTTTTCTCGACTATTGCCAAACTGCGACAGGGACTCTTTTTAGCAGGGAATTCGATATATTGAAGGATTATATTGACACCGGATATTGCGGGGGAGGGTGGGATCATCATGATGCCTCCCTGGCGCCAATTTTCTGGCCTGTTGAAGAGGCGACATGGCTAAGATGCGTTAAAGACAGTGAACTTCTGCGGCATGAGATTCTTTGCTTCCTCAAACACCTGGAAAAAGAACTGAGCTTTGGGACAGACATTGAGGTGATCGAGGATTTGGTTGCTTTTCAGGTGTTTATATTGTCCACGATGGATCACAAGGCTGAGCTAAAAAAACATATTTCAAAATTCGGATGGAAAGAGTTCCTTGTTGATGGCGTGGGTGAAATTGATGCTCTGGAACAATCTTCCAGACAATATTCATGGAAAAATAAGGTGACTCTGGAAGATACTGCGGAATGGTGTTACAGGGCGATATGGGTTGGTCGGAATCAGGGGAATTATAAGTGTCATCCAGAGCATCTGGATGTGACTCCCGTTGTGCAGCACTGAACTTCAGTAGCATTTTCAGGATAATATGGGTCTAAATATATTAATTACCGGCGGCGCCGGCTTCATCGGTTCAAGCCTGGC
>CAZIYQ010000336.1:0-2009 GCA_964543505.1 uncultured bacterium
GTAAATTGAGCCAAGATTTTTGAAATAGATTTTCGCAGGAGGACTCAATTTTCAGAACTTTCAAACTTTAGAATTGGGTTTTTGATTTGCTGCTTTCAAAAGCAGGCCTTATTGAGCAATCGATTGAAGGAAGCTTGCGATCCCAGGACGAATTCCCACCGTGTATCAACATGGAGCTTTCTGAAAATACCTCTTGCGAATTTTTAAAGGGCTGACTCTCGGGTCAGTCCTTTTTTTTATTGAATTCTAAACGTTAAACCTGATGTTTAAAATGTCGCCATCTCTGACCACGTAATCTTTGCCTTCCAGTCTGAATTTACCATTTTGCCGAACCAGCTTCTCGCTGCCATATTCCATCAAATCATCGTAATGGAAACATTCCGCCCGGATAAAGCCCCTGGCCAGATCGTTGTGAATCGTACCGGCGGCCCCTACTGCTTTTGTCCCGTTGCGGATGGTCCAGGCCCGGACCTCGTCAGGCCCCACCGTGAAAAAACTGACGTAGCCCAATATTGTATAAGCTGAGCCTGTGAGGCGGTTGGCGGCGGATTCAGTGATGCCCAGATCGTCCATGAACAATTGTGCGTCGTCAGCTTCCATCTGGGAAAGTTCCATTTCGAACTTCCCGGCAAACTCAATGGAGGGATAATCATTCCCCACTTTCTGCAGAATCTGCTCACTGTGATGAAAATTATCTTCGGCGGAATTCAAGATGATCAGCCAGGGTTTGTTGGTGAGAAACTGGAAACCTTTAAGCTGTTTCTTTTCTTCGGGATTCAGATCGAGTGCATCCACTTTCTTCTCACTCTCAAGCTGATCTTTGATCTTCTGCAGTAAGTTATATTCACGTTGCAGTTCGGGTGTTTTCTGTCCCCTGATAAAGCTATGTTCTATTTTCTCGATCCGGCTCTCTGTCACGATCAGATCGGCAACAATCATCTCCCCGGAGAAAGTTTCCAGATCTTCAAGTGGTTTTGGCGGTCCCTGAAAGGCATCATCGAAGTTTCGAAGCACAATCCCGAGGGCGTCCATGATCTTGAGTTCCTGAAGCAGCTCCGTGGGAAAAGCATTGGAATTTTCACTGCGGTCTGCAGGTGCGGGGAAATCTGCCAGCTCAATCTTGGCGTAAATCGTCTTCTTCGGATTATACATCTCCGACAGTTTTGTGATGCGCTCATCGAGCACTTCGACAACGGCAAGTTTCGGTTCCTGTTTCCCGGCTCCAAATCCCGTCTCGGGTTCTGTCTGCGTCAGCGCGGAAAAAATCGTGGATTTACCACTTTGGGGTAATCCCGTAAGGCAAAGTTTCATCTGTTTATCTCTGGTTAATTTATGGAATATTCAGGGCGGTAAACTTACCTCTCGAGCAGCATATTGCGGCATGAAAATGCGAGGGGCTGTGGAAATGGGTTCGGCTTTTGCAGCGGTTTAATAATTCCAGTCTGCATGACTTACGGGTATTCTATTTAATTCATCTTTTATTTGTTTCCAACCGGGTAAATAATTATCCATATAATTTTTAAATCTGTCATTGTGATTTCGTTCAAGTAAATGAATCATTTCATGAAGCAAAATATATTCAAGACAGTGAATTGGTTTTTTTGCCAGTTCAAGATTTAACCAAATTCGCCTTTTCTCAATGTTACAAGAGCCCCATTTCGTTTTCATCTGTTTAATGCCATAAAAATCTACCTTAACACCGATTTTCTTTTCCCAGCGTTTAATGATTTCAGGCAGTATCTTTTTTAGTTCCGAACGATACCATTCATTTAATACTGTTTTTTTGTATTCAAGTGTTGAATCAAGTTTTACATACAAATCCAAATATGTCTTTCCTTTTAAATCAACATAGCCAGCACCATGGGTCTCTTTAATTCTAAGTAAATATCTGCTGCCTCGAAAATAGTGGCTTTCTCGTTCTTTATAATCTCTGGGCGAAATTCTTTCCTGATTTTCAAATTTTCTTTGATGGCGTTTTATCCAGCTTAATTTTGAAATTGCAAACATTC
>CAZIYQ010000337.1:0-1993 GCA_964543505.1 uncultured bacterium
TTCAATTGAATGACGACGAGCATGCCAAGATAGAGCGCATCCTCGATTATTCGTCTTATTAATTCTGCTCTTGGATCATCCTTCAAAACACCGAGCGAAGGCAATCCGCAGCCACAGTGTGTGTTAATCCCCAAAGCCAATGCCCTGGACATCAAAAAAATGAAAAATACCAGAAGCCCCGATAGCAGGAGAGTGGACCCCTCAAGATAAATCCCGCTGATCAGACTGATTCCCGCTAACAGCTCAATCCATGGTAAAATCAGGGCCGCTAAATTACTCAAAGATACAGGAGAAAAACGATAATTGTCTATACTTTCTGAAAAAGTTTTGGGATCGATGATCTTTTCAATACTGGCGTAGATGAACAGGAGGCCGATAATGATCCTGAAGGCGATGATCAATTTGGGATTTGAGAAAAATGACTTCATTCTATGGGATACCCCGCTTCATCCCAGAAATTCATTCCTCCCGAAAAAACCAGTACAGAGTTAAAACCGCGTTCGTTGAAAAGGTAATCTCCCAAATCGGTGCTGAGATCACACTCTCCGCCGCTGCAATAGGTGACGAGCGTACTGTCTGCAGGGAGATTTTGCAGTGCTGTTTCGAAATCCTCATATGTTTCATAGGGAATATTGATGGCCCCGGGAATATGGCCCGCTTCAAATTCGCCTTCGTCTCGGGCATCGATGAATATACCGCGCTTCCCGTCGAAAAGCGCTTTGGCGAATGGCAGATCGATGGCGAGAGGTTCGGTCATTAAATCGGGAATTCTGTATTTGTTCTCACCGGAATCGGTATTGCTGTCGGTTTCCACCACCTGCAGAATGCGTTTCTCTTTGATCAGTTTAAAACCTTCTCCGGTAAAGGCAAAGCGAAACATCCCCAGTAGGGTTCCGAGAATGATGATGACTATAATCTGTTTTAGGGCTTTCATGCTACGTTAAATTTATCCGTATTATAACTCGGGTTTCAATTACAAAATAATTTTTTTGTTCCCGGCAAATGTGAGTGTCTGATATTACCTTTAAAATCTCCTATAAACAGAATAATTCCTTTACCACTTGAGTCTCAAATTTAAAATTTTCATTTTCTGCCCCAGATCTTCAGCAGTCCAGTGCAGGACTCTCAACTGGTTTGGCTTAAAATCTGCGTTTGCAAAATGTGTAAATTCAGCGTAAATTCAGTCAGGTTTGAGCCCTGTGTTATGACCAATAAATCGTAAAAGAGCATATTCAAATTTACCATAATAGAATTAAACCATTCCGTGGGGGAAAAATGAAAAACAATATCTCTGTTCTCATCGCCATTCTTCTTACAGCAGCAATATGTTTTGCACAGACTGATGTGAGCGGAAATGTCAGCGGCACCTGGGCAGCTTCGGCTTCGCCTTATATTGTCACCAATAATCTCGTGCTGCAACCTGCTGACACACTGACCATTGAACCCGGTGTCGAAGTTCGCTTTGACGGCAGTTATCGCTTCGATATTTTTGGGGCTTTATTCGCTTTAGGTAGTGCAGAGAACGGCATTACTTTCACCCGCAACGGCACGGTCAATTGGATGAGCCTGAATTTTTCAGACCAAAGTAACGATAACTCCCTACTTCAATTTTGTACCATCGAATATGGCTCAAACAGCGGCTATGAACCCTATTGGGGTGTGATCAATATGAACGACGCCAGCCCCACTATCTCAAATTGCACAATCCAAAATAACAGCCAGGGGGGCTTAAACATCCACGGTGCTCAGCTCCAGCCCCAAATCAGCAATAATCTGTTTCAATACAACTCGGGTGTTTGTATTTCATGTAACACGGGCTCACCCACTATAGATGGCAATATAATCATATCAAACAATTCAACTGCAATTTCTCTGACACAGTCAGATAGTATAACCGTCAACAATAATACGATTACCTCCAACGGTGGTTATGGAATTTCTTTCGATAACTCTGATAATGCAATTATAGAGGGCAATACCATTTCAAATAATG
>CAZIYQ010000338.1:0-1952 GCA_964543505.1 uncultured bacterium
ATTTGGAGGCGGCGCGTAAGGGTACTAAAAAAAGCTGAAAAATGGGTAGCTCCGCCCGTTGCCCCTCACATTTTTGCCAAAAACAGACTGGAAGAACTAAAGAGTCCCTATCCCATCACCGTTGAGACTGCAGAAAAATATTATCTGGAATTATCCGAAATCTTCAGAGGCTACCTCCAAGATGAATTTTTCATCAAATCAATGGAGATGACTTCCACGGAGTTGGTTCAGTATTTAAAATCAATGAACCTCGACCCTAAATTAAAAACGAAAACACTCACTTTATTGGAGAAATCAGATCGCTCTAAATTTGCCCGGTTCGTTCCCACTGCCGATCAATTTAGCGAAGACAACTCTTTGACAGAAAACCTCGTCGAAGCCTTTCATTCTATCTCACAAATTTAATCAGCTGATCCCTCACAGGCTAGAAAAACGGGTACAATTCCACGAGGAAAAGTCTGTATCTCCGCATTGGAGTTGTAGCCCTCAAATATTTAGCCTGTCCGACAGGGCTGCCGATAAAACAATGCTGCACTGGCGATGGCAAACTTTATATTGGGGTGGGAATTGAAACATGTCGAAGATATCACGTGAGAAAAGGGGCTGCTCCAATGCGGAACAGCCCCTGTATAAAGATAGAGAACCTCTGGTAGTGTACTATTTCAGCAGCGTGACCTTTTGATTCAGGCTACCGTTAGGAGAATCTAGCCGAACCAGGTACAACCCCGAAGGAGAATTACTGCCATCCCAGCGAACTGAGTGATGACCTTGAACCTGCAGACCGTTCACGAGCGTTGCCACAGTTCTGCCGGAAACATCGAATACCGTGAGTTTTACCGGACCATACGATTTGATTGAATAGTCGATCTGCGTCACAGGATTAAATGGATTGGGGTAAGCCGGTGACAGAGAAAAATCACAGGGTAACGAGACTCCGGAGATTTCAATACGCCTATAATTCCAATCCGTTGCAATACCGGAGATCACAGTAAGATCCCCTTCATACTGAAAGAGTTCAGCACCCGCCAGACGTGAACCATCTGCACTGAAAAGGATCAGGGTATGGTCATTGGAATACAACTCCCAGCCTTCGGGCAACATCTTGCGTTGAATCGTATAGTTTCCGCTGGTCTCAAACTGCAGACCCGCCACATCCCCATGAGAAGTCAGAAGGAAAATGCCATTGTCAATATTGACCACAGCCTGTGAAACAGCTTCGCGCTCCGCCCTGGCGTAACCCAAAATGATATCAACTATCATAATCACATCCTGAACATTGATATCACCGTCCTGATTCATATCAGATGCACAGAGTTGACCTTCGGTCCCGTCAATGTCACCAAGGATGATGGCAATGACCGATACAACATCATAAATATTGACGGCACCGCTATTGTCGAGATCACCCAGCATGCAGTTGGGATAGATTTGTGGTCCGAAGGTGAGTGTGTAAGTATCGGATGTCCGATGTTCATAACCATGGCGTGAATTTTCAAAAGCAGCAATGTTGAAGAGATATTCCTGCAGAGGATCAAACTGTACATCGTCGTCATTGCCGGTACTCATGGCACGACCAAACTCTGCCGTCCACATTCCGTCATTCCATACGGCACCAAAGTCAATGTCGGCACGACTGCCATCAGGCTGACGCAGTATCCGCTCCGGAACCACGGCATTCAATGCAAGATATGCCGGCCAGTAGAGTGCAGCTTCTGCATCGCTGACACCCAATACCGCATCACCGGCTGCCTCTCCTGCTACAATCTCAACATCCGTCAGGATCATGGCATCCGCATAATCGACGGGTGCTATTTCAATATATTTAGGACGGGATTTATCACCGATACGATTGTGTGAGTAGGCACTGGTCCCGCCGTCACCGTATCGTCCGCCGTCTTCTCCATTGACCGTATCATCTTCCCACTGGTCAACATACTTGTCATCGGCATAGC
>CAZIYQ010000339.1:0-1949 GCA_964543505.1 uncultured bacterium
CTAGTACGCCGTCCCATAAGTTCTGACTAAACATTCGGCAATCTATCTTTCCTGTTCTTTTTTATATCGGACCTATTTATATTGTATTATATGTTATATACATATATAATGCGCTAAGTTATAGCGACTACATACATATTATAAGGTTCAATATAGAGCAAGGAGATAGATTATGGATTGCCAGGGCATGGTGTTTTCATCCTCGCATTCCCAGAAGCGAATGAACAATGCTTTGCTGGTATTACCGGAATTGGTGGTAAAGAAAATGTTGTTTTTCTCTCTGTATTTGTTGGGAGCAAGAATCAGCGCCATTGCCTCGCTGGTGGAAATGCCTGAAGAATCCGGGAGAACGGTCATCAAGAGGATTTCAAAAGGTGGACTGCCTGCTTTGGGTGACCGCAGACAGTCAGCCAAGGGTTCTGCGCACCGATTACCGCATCCTGCGATTGGGAATCAACAAGTCTCTGTGATTACGAAAGGTGATCGCTGTCTGATTACTTTTTTTGATTCTGAGCAGCCAATAAAAATACTACGAAAGCACAGGGTGCATTTGAGGTCAGTCCTACTCACTTTATTGCAATCGGGTTTAATATCAGCCCAAACGGCATCACTCGCATTGGGAGTCAGCACCGCTCATTGCCGTGCTCTTTCGGAGAAATTGTTCAATGAAGATGATGTAGAAGTGCTTTTAGACCAGCGTAAAGGGCAATCACAGGATCTGCTTGTCGATCCTCAGGTGAAAGCTGAACTGATTCAACAATTTGCTGCTCGCTCCATAGCAGGCTATCCTGTTTCAGGAAGAGCGCTTGCAGTCGCAGTCAACGACAGCCTGCACACGGCTATTTCTGATCGTGCTATCCGGTGGCATATGAATAAGCTCGGCCTGATGGCGATCAAAAAGAGCCTGCCCAACCTGGTTCAATCTTTAAAAAAAACTTCTAGCCATACTTGATCGTGTTGGAATAAAGACATCGCTCACGATGCCAACTCAAGCCGTCATCAATCCCATCGCCAGGGTGCGTCGCGAAGCTGCAGCGGCCTTGGTCTCACACGGAGCAACACTTTGTGCAGCGGCAACCTTTGTAGGCTGTAGTATTTTAACGGTCAGACGGAGTATTAAACGACTCCATGAAGTCGGAAATGTTGCTGATGACAAACGTCCGGGACGCCCGGCGCTTTATTCCGAGGCATTACGCTTGGAGTTGATTGGTTTTTACTGTCAAACTACACCGTTACCCAATTCAGGACGGTGGACAATCCGGTGGGCAGCCAGTCATTTAGAGCAACATCCTGAAATCATCAACGCCAGGCCGAGCAAGTCAACCATTCAACGAATCTTGAAAGAAAACAATCTCAAGCCGCATCAATCCCGCTATTTTCTCCATATTACTGATCCGGATTTCTTTCCTAAAATGAACCACCTTATCGATTTGTACCGGAAGCCTCCACAGCACCTTTTCTTTTTTGACGAATGCCCGGGAATACAAATACTTAAACGACTGGTTCCTGATATCCGAACGGATCAGACGGCAAAAACACTGAAAGAATTTGAATATATCAGGAATGGCACGATGAACGTCCTGGCCTTTTTCAATTATGCCGATGGTAAAGTGTATGCGGACTGCAAGGCCGATCACAAAACGGACACCTTCCTGGAGATCTTTAAGAATCATGTCGCACTGTCCGGTAGCAGCAAAACAGAGACGGCGAAACTTCATTATGTTATGGATAATTTATCCACACATCGAGGGTATCCTTTTTGCGAGGCAGTAGCAGAATTGAGTGGGATCACTTGTCCTTCTAAAACAGCGCTGAATAGTTTGGAAAAACGGGTGAAATGGCTGACTTCTCCTGAGAAGAGAATTGTCATCCACTTTACACCGTACCACGGTTCGTGGCTTAATCTGGTTGAGTTTTGGTTTGGTATTATGAATAAAAAAGTACTGAAG
>CAZIYQ010000340.1:0-1938 GCA_964543505.1 uncultured bacterium
TTAGATCCGGCCTGTTCCTGTGGCAGCCGCTTGTAAGAAGCATTTCAAAACTTGGACTGCGGTTCTATCTCTTTGGGTCCTATGTGGGTTTTGAACTTCAGAGCGATATTTCCGATGGTCGGTCGCTGACAGAAGGGGGAGCGGGCATTTATCTACCCTTCCATCAAATCCCGACTTCCCTGGGGAAATACGGCATCCGGATCGATCATGCCTACCCCATAAGTGGAGAGGGCCTCAGCGAAAGAACCGTTTTTGCCCTAGAGAGAGCCTGGTAAAAACTGTTTTTATGAATTGTCCAAATCATATATTCTCTAGAAGTATACCATGACTTAAATCATAGACTATCATCAGGATATAAGATTCAAAATCATTTCAATGGTTTACCGATACACCAGGAATGGTTCTAATATTGATTTACGGATTAAACTCAAAGATAGTAAAACAGAATGTTACAGCGATCGTGAAATAGCCGCAATCTCTGGATTGAGTTTTTAGGATTTTATGCAGAATGGATTAATTCAATCTCATTCTATTCTGTCTGAAATCACTTAACCAGTTCAAAGCACCCGGTGTACTTTCCCACAAAAATGATGTTTCATAAGTGTACAAGACCGCCTCATTTTCATCGCCAAATCCCATATACTCTGGTAACTCTTTCGGCATTAATTTAGAACCAAGCAAAAAATCAATTATAAACTTGTTGAGCTTCCATGCTTTCAATAATGCTTTTTCAGATTTTTTACTTTTCCCTTCAAGCATGAATTGATAAATTGCATAATTAAAACCCCAGCCGGAGGCAGCGTCGTCGTAATACTCTTTATATAATTTTTTATAATCCTCATATCGGCTCTCCTGAAGAAGTAGTGGCGCAAGTAGATACCTCACTCCCTGATTATCACCGGGATTCAGTGTCAACATTTCCTGATATATTTCCATCGCTTTGCCTAACTTACCAAGGCAGTAATAGCAATTGGCTAATCCTGCTTTTGCCCTCATATAAGGTCTTGTTTCAAAAATACCCCAGAAATGTCCCTCATTCATTTTAAATTCATGTTCCCCGATTGTTTTTTTACCTGCTTTAAGAGCTTTACTGTATAATGTGAGAGACTTATTGAGATTCTTCTCCTTATCAGCCAGGTAATTGTAAGCGTCAGCATTATCGGGGTCCAATAACAGGGCTTTTTTAATCAATTTCTTCCCTTCAGAAATTGAGCACTCGTATGCTTGATAAATTAAATCCTGTGCCTTTTCCTTGTTACTGTGACCGATTGGCAGATCGTCTATATTTTTCCCATTAAATTTATCGAGAAACAGTCTCAGCTCATCTACCGACTGAAAATCCTGTTTATTAATTTCACTGAAAATTTTAGCAAATTCTCTTTCAATATTTTTATTTTTTCTCATATTCTCCTCATTATTTTGTTTAAAACCTTTGGGTAACAGAAAGTCTGTTTGTGTCATTATTTTGTCTTACACAGATGCTGATAAATGGTTAATTAAGTATCTTATAATTTCTCAATGCTGTGTTCTATCAATAAAGTTTCAGTTTAATAATTCACGATTTCGTTATTTGTATTTCCACATCGTTTGAAACTTACTAGCTATAAAATTACACTCAAGACCATATTTGTCGGATTATATTTTTTCCTGAACAGATTTAAAATTTTGAGGTATAAGAGATAATTTTCCTCATCGTAGCATACAAAGATTACCCGCTGTAAGTTTTTAAATTTAAAATGGGTTACTGTATCAACGACGATTTCTGCGGCCGGCTCTTTGGGGAAATGATAAACCCCCGTGCTAATGTTCGGGAAGGCGATGGACGCAGCCTTGTATTTTTCAGCATACTGTAAAGATTTTTGGTAGCAGCTTTTCAGCTTTTCAGACTCGAGCGAGTTTCCGCCGGTCCAAATGGGTCCGACCGTATGGATTACATAT
>CAZIYQ010000341.1:0-1917 GCA_964543505.1 uncultured bacterium
CTTTCGGCAGGCTCGATGACAGGGTTAATTACCGTATGAAAGCGTTGAAGAGCCTCAACTGACTCGTGGAAATAATGTTAACTCAGCAATCTATTTTCTACTTGCGCATTCATCCGAATTGATGCTCAAATCATTTTTATTTAAAAAAGGGAAGTCTGTTAAAGAATTAAAATCTATTGGGCATGATATTAGAAGGTTGTTGTCGCTCTCTATATATTTAGGGTTCCCATCTGACTTGGGACTCACACAAGTATTATTGCTTTCTGAGTATTATAGAGCCAAAAAACTTGAATATCGCCCCAAGCAAATCATGTACTTTCCACAGATGTACTTTTTAATAAAAGAAGTCGATAAACTTGGATCAGTCGTATATGATTATATCATTATAGGAACCGAAAATCGTGACAACTGAATGATTTCAAAATGATTCTGAATGTACGCGGAATGTTATGGCTTGGTTGCCCTTAAACAGGGGAACACGTAACAAGTGGGCGCAAATAATTGTCAGGTTGTTGAGTGGGCAACATAGCGGGCGGGTTGGATCATCACATTAGGACTGATAAGGTTTCTGCCCCAAAATTCGATGGCTGTCCCGATTTAACGGGTTAGTTAAATTCAAGGAGGATTAAACGGTCTCAATACTAATCCATATTGTCGGCGTGATAGCGGTAATAAACGTGGTTACATTTTTTCTTCTTGCAGGTAATGAACATTATCATAGGTCTAGCGAGGCGCTGATTGTGACAATACCTGTCACAATAGCCTATCTTCTCTGGCTTTTCTGAGGAAAAGGGGACGCAACCCTTTTTCTATAAGATCTTGTAATTTTTGGAGAATGAGGTTATCACAACATAAAAGTGAAACCAGTGAAGGAGCGGCAACCATGAATGATGAAATTTTGGCGCAAATTGTAAGTGCCCTTGTTCGCGTGGCCTCGCCTGAACAGATTATTCTATTCGGTTCGCATGCGCGTGGGGATGCCGGTCGCAAATCCGATGCGGGTTTTCCGGGTAGTGCTATAGCAAAATAACGTTAAGGCGGTAAAACATGTCTCAATCACTTGATTTAACTCCCTTGCAAAAAGCATTGGAGAGCCTGGCGTTCGCCATAGATCGCACGGAACGGGAAAAGCCTGATGATATGCTCAGGGACAGCGTTATTCAGCGTTTTGAATATACATACGAACTTTGCTGGAAGATGCTCAAGCGCCGTCTGAAGCTGGATGCGCCATCGCCCGAAGCCGTTGACGAGATGAGCTTCAGGGAGTTGATCCGGGAGGGTGCGGAGCGTGGGTTGATTGATGATCCCGTCGCATGGTTCAACTACCGTGAGAAGAGAAATTTAACCTCGCATATCTATGATGAGGACATCGCCCGGAATGTATATCAAGCGGCCCTCGCCTTTCTACCAGATGCAAAAAGCTTGTTTGCGGCACTCCAGAAACGGAATGCACGATGAAACTGGATGATCAGGAAATGGCAATCGTCCAGAGTATATTGGGTGAAATGATACCCAAATATGAAGTCTGGGCCTTCGGCTCCCGCGTACATGGAAGATGCCTGAAGAAATTTTCCGATATTGATCTGGCCATCATTGCTAACGCACCCGTTGATTCCGGCATGTTGAGTGAGTTAAAGGAGGCCTTTTCCGAATCCGATTTGCCCTACCGCGTTGACGTGGTGGATTACGCCTCGGCCAGCCGGACATTCCGCGATATCATTCAGCAGGAATATGAAGTGATTCAGGAATCGGAGACAATGACCCGTTCATGAAGGTTGAAATGAGCCAGTCACCATTATTCATCGGCATCATGTCCGGCACGTCCGTGGATGGAATCGACGTCGCCATTGTCTGCATGAATGAGAAACCGAAACTGGTTTATTTTTGCGAGAACCCCATGCCTGAAAAACTGCGTGA
>CAZIYQ010000342.1:0-1897 GCA_964543505.1 uncultured bacterium
TATTAACGAATATTATCATAAATATTGAACTTAGCCTAAATTTACGAAGAAATGGTCAATCATTCAAAGCATAATATCACTATTATTAATATAATGACAATATGTTATAAGATTTCCGCCAAACACTAATTATTTTATCAGTAACAAAGTTACCGAATCAACTACTTGCCTAAAAAGTGAAAATAAAATTTTCCGGGATATCCCGGGCGGGCGAACTTGATAGCGGATAAAATCTGATTGATAATTACAGCATGTCTGTCTTTGTCTGCATAGCCAAGCCAGGCATTTAGTGAACAAAGAAGGTTTTCCCAAGGAATGTCACCATTTTCATATAACCGGCATCTTTGCCTAAGTCGCTGTTTAAACCTTTTTAGGTTCTCACGCGGTATTCTGCGGTATGATGGATAAAGATGGAATCCAAGGAATTTTATACCATCATTAGTCGGTGTAATATGTGTTTTCCGTTCGTTCAAACTCAGTCTGCGTTTCAGGCAATATTTATAAATATGATCCTTAACAGCAGACAGTATTCGCTTATCATCCAGAAAAATTATGCCGTCGTCCATATACCTTAAATAAGCTCTCATCTTTAGTTTTTCTTTTATGAACCTGTCAAGACTTGTAAGAAAGTAGTTCGCAAAAAGCTGACTAGTGAGATTACCGATTGGAAGACCGCGTGGTCTGACGGTATCAAATAAAGTATCGCCCGGGTAAAGGAAATAATACTCACTTTTACAATGATGGGTCGAGAGGATACTTATGATCATTCGTATTACTTTGGGGTCAGTCAGTTTAGCACCGAGATCCTGTAACAGTAAATCATGGTCTATCGTAAAAAAGTATTTTTTGATATCAAATTTCAGAGAGTATCTATATCGTTTCAGAAAAAACTGGGCTCTGTCAATAGCTGCATGACTGCCTTTACCGGTGCGGCAAGCGTAACTGTCATATATCATTGCCCTGTCCAAGATGGGTTCAATAACATTACAAAGTGCATGATGAACCACCCGATCGCTGTACGGCGCTGCTGCTATTTCTCTGTTTTTAGGTTCGGTGATGTTGAAATAGCGATACGGCCCAAAATGGTAGGATTCGTGCTTAAGTGAGGCCTGCAGCTCAATAAGATTGTTTTCCAATTCAAATTCAAATTTAGCAGTTGAGAACTTTGAACGTTTACCGCGACGGGCTTTCCTGGCGGCCAGCCATATATTCTCGAATGAGCAAATTTTCTTATACAAGTGCTTGTATTTTCTACCCATTATTCTTCCTGCTGGCTTTGATCCACCCACCAGTCATTTTCCCGATTTCATTCATCTCTCGAATCATGTGTTCAAAAGTAGCGAGATTGATGCACTGTAAGTCCTTTGAAAGCCTAATCAGGAATCGCAACTTTTCTACAAGCAAATTAGCGCGGCGTAATATTCTATATTTGTCCTTGCTGTATTTGGCTTCAATCAGACAGTCGAGGATGTTAAGTTGGCAATCAAATATCCGGTCACCAAGTGTATATTTAAACTTCCTTGGAAAATTCGCCAGCTTTGGTGAAAACCAGGCAATCGAATCGTACACTTTTGGTATAATTTCAACTGCTGTCATTAACATAACCTTTCAAAAAAATAATTTGGTGCCTACGGCACCAAAAGTGTAAAAAAACAAAAGGAAAAGGGTAATTTTATTGTGTACTGACCAGACGAAAACCGAGATTGCTGGAGTGGTAGTCCGGATCGCTGACGTTCCGACTGGCACAACGCACATACTTCCGGTAGTTGTAAAACGAACCACCGCGTATGACACGGGTAGTACCGCTTTCCGGACCCTGTGGATCCATTTTGGGAGAATGGCTATAATAGTCTGACCCGTACCAGTCACTGCACCATTCCCAGACATTACCGCTCAT
>CAZIYQ010000343.1:0-1882 GCA_964543505.1 uncultured bacterium
AGGAAGCAGAAAGTCGCCAGCATGCAAGCTAACGTCTGGTGGCTTTACATGATTGAGTGTGGTCATGGTATTTATGTCGGGATATCAAAGGATGTTTCTCGCAGATATAAGGAGCATGTGGCTGGACGCGGATCAAAATATACGAAAATCAACAAACCGGTGCGCTTGTTGGTTAGCGTCAAAATAGGCAACTATGCTGTGGCAAGAAAAATCGAAAATAAATTTAAAAAATTCACACACCTTGAGAAACGAAGGTGGGCAAATGTGCTAGGTACCAATGTGGATTCGGCTGATTTCCCTGTGAGCATCTTCCTTGGTGATATTGATGACCATAGCAACTGATTTAAGCCTTTCAAGGTGGACTGAATCCTTGTCTGTATCGCATAAAACGACACACCTATTCCGGTCAAGAAATCCGCTGTTTTGTGCGTCTGTAAATGCATGAATCGCATCATTTACTTTCATCGTAAGTTGTTGTCTCCGAGCCTTACGAAACCGAATAACCTTGAATCCTAATTTTTTAGGTCCATCTAAGAAATAGTCGAGGGTAAAAACAATTGGTGCCTTTCCAGGTTCGCTCTCTATTGTTATCTCAACTGCTCTTTCGAATTCGGTATAAAATGTAATTTCTGATCTTTTTAAAATCTCGAACACATCGTCCTGAAAATCATTTTTCGGCTTTGCCAGGGGTTGTCCCACGAGTTCATCGAAAAGTTCGCCCAAAGCGAATTTAGGCGCATTAGAGCCTGTTTCGATCACACCTCCGCCGGTTGCTGAGAAATATGGAGTTTGTTCTTTTAATGCATCTAACTCATTGTTGATTTTATCAGGGTTTCCTCTGTCTTCATTACATAGATCTTTGAACCACTCAATCCACTCTCCAAATACCCAGATGCTTTCTTTGTAGCTATTGCCGGCCACAGACATATAACCAAAAAGTTCTGGCTTTGCGGCCTCATCAATCATGCCAATGGATTTGAAGCCGGCCCATGATTGACTGAATACAATAACACCAATATTTCGACCTTCGCCTCTAAGCGGATCTCGTAGAAATTGGATGACCCTATAATTAAGCAACGACATCACTTCCACCTTATGATGTATTCATTTCTTTTGATGATTTCCAGTAAGTGGTTCTTCCTGTAAATCAATGCCCAGGCCATTTTTTCCTGACTTCTCATATCAACAGTGTTTATCGGTTTGCCAAACTCACAACACTCTTTAATGAGATAATCAGGAGTATCTGCAATCCTTTTACACCAGCGCCATAATGTATCGCGTGAAATACACCCATAAAATGGATGTTCTTCAACGATCAGTTCAACTGACTTCAAGGCTGCAATTGAATCAATTTGTGTTGCCCATGGATAATAGAGTGCATGGCTGTGATCGAATGCTACAAAAATATTTTCGGATGGAGTAAACAGACTTGCTTTCAGGTTTCCACAGCGATCTGCATTGCCAATCAAGATATCAAAAGCAACCAATGCAGATGCTTGTTCAGGGTATTTCTCAGCAGCCATTTTAAACCATGATGGTCTTAAATTTGGAAGCGGTATTTTTGGGTTAGCAATTTCCAAGCTTGCGTAAGCCAGCTTACCTACTGCATCTGTCAAAACGCCATCTGCATTAGGTATGTGCAGAGTCTGAGCTAAATTTGATGCAGTTTTTTCATTATAAACACAATGAAGTGCAACAGTATCATTATCAGATTTCAAGATTGCATTCATTGTGCAAAATTTAGGCGCGGTAATACCACTTGGTCCGTTCTTATAGATTCTCCGAATTTTATAAACTGGATTGGTCATAATCGAAATTAATCTATTAAATCATTTTTCAGTTGAGAATATTTTTTTAGCTCAGGTTCAATTCTCTCAAATAA
>CAZIYQ010000344.1:0-1875 GCA_964543505.1 uncultured bacterium
GGCACTCGGTGGTTTATGCGAATGTGTATGAAGAAACCATCGGCCAATCCGAAATCAGGGTTGGCATAACCAACAACCGATCCCCACATTGCGGGGCGAGGTGAAACACGGTGAGGCGGAAATCGCTTCCACCCCATTCAATCAAAGGAGGTATTCAAATGAAGTACATGATTCAACATGATCCACCGTAACGGCTGGTTCATCCTTGCTGGCGCTCTGCCAGTTAAATCAGGGAGCAGCCGCCATGGGCTGTAATTCATGGCAAAAGGCGTTCTTCAACCGTCAGTACAGTTGGAGCGTGCGACCAGTCCCGGCGATACGGGGGCGAATCGTGAGTCTTTGGCTTGCGTGGCCTTACTGAAACGGCAGTAGGGTTTTTCTTACGCGGAAGAGCGAAAGGGGTCAGCAGCTTGAAAACGCCAAGGTCAGTATCAGGCCACGTCTGCCAGTGCTGAACTGACTTGGCGGTTCTGGCACAAGCTCTGTTTGGTCGTCAGCAGGGCAAGTTTCCTGTACACCTCCGGCGGGTTGTGCAGCATGTATGTAAATATACGAACGACTAAAAACGGCCTATGCTGTTGAAAAACTATTTATCCAGCCTCCGCCCAAAAAGGCGACCTCACCAAATCCTCTACAATCGATTTTTCATCACAAGGTAAGGATAAAAGACCCCATGAAACAGGATAAATTCCATCCCCAGCAGGGTTTTTCAACGGAATAGGCCAGAAGCAGACATTGGGATAACCACAGCAAAGGGGGGGGACGCTATCCATCACATTTTCCTAATGTGTTCGGCTACAGCCTGCAATCATGAATCGTTTCTTTGTTTGAGCAATTCAACCACTGGTGGATTTACAACTCCTTCAGGAATTATTGGATCATCATCTTTTTCAATAGCTACCATCTCCATATCATTTAGCCCTATTTCCCATGCTTCGATAACATTAATATGACGTTTGATTATCGTTCTCCTATCGTTTGAAGTCGGCGGTAATATCTGTCCATCCTTCATAGCAGCATAACCCAATACGTAACGGCCAGCACTTTCATACGCCGTCAAAAAAGCTTCAACGCTTTTTGTGTTTGATGGCGTCATTGTATTTTTACGAGTGACCACTTGAAATGTCTTGCTGCTATCCATGTCAACGCTTTCACTAATGCATATTCTGTAACTAGCGGGCAATTTCTTATCAATATGCCGAATGATTGATATCCTCAATCGGTTGGATTTATCCTCATGTCCTAGCTCATTTTTTAAATCATTAAAAATTGCAGATGCTGCTTGTTCGTCTTCAAACAATAAGTCCAGTCCTGGAGTTCCATCTGGGTAAATAGAATAGCCCGTCCCTCGCCAAACTGTACGATCCCATAGCCTGATTTTAATGAGCCCTTGGACTTTTATATCTCTATGCGTAATTTTTTCAAAATTCAGCAAGCCTTTTGGTGGGTTACCTTTACCAGTCTTACAATCCATTAGCTTTCTCTTAGGCTTTTCCAGCTTCGGTAATTCTTTATCCCAAGGCTCAGAACGAAGTAAATCGTATCTCTTCAGATCACTGTCCACTAAAAGTGCTTTTATATAATCGACGGCATCATTCCCCATGATATTTTGCTGGGTAGTGAAACAAGCACCGAACGAAACTGACCGCTCTAGCGCTCTGTCTTCCCCTAGCATTGAATCAAAAGTTTTTTTATAATCTTTGGGGCGCATTAAGTATGCAAAAACTTCAATGACGAATTCATGCAGCCATTCTTGGATCACGGTCTGTCCAGAAACGTTCAACTTATCAGGAGTAAAAGATGAACAAAGCACTTCCATCTTTAGGCTCTTCAACGCTTTCATACGGTAATTAACCCTTCCATAGAGCCTGCCGA
>CAZIYQ010000345.1:0-1862 GCA_964543505.1 uncultured bacterium
CCTCCAAAAAACAGGAAATCCTCCGAGATGGGAGGACTTCCTGTAAATGGCTTTGTTTGCGGCCCTTTTGGGTGAGTGAGGATCCCGGCTTATTTGGGCAGTTTGGTGTAGTCGAGTTCTGAACCCAAAGCGCTGTGAGGAATCAGATATACGGCCAGCAGCACGATGGAGGCCAACACCGCCCACCAGCGCTTTTCGGGATTTTTTCGGATCTGCCAAATGGCAATCAGCCAGAATATCATGGCGATGGCGGTTTTATTATCTGTGAGATCATGACCGAAGGGCCAGCCGGTCCAGTAGGCACCGAAGGCAAATTTTTGGACGACGGGTCCCAGAATAATACCACCAATGAAAAGAAAGATCACTGTAAAGATGGCGAGCTTCAGGATTTTCTTCTCTTTTAACAATGCCGCAAGTCCGGTACGGGATGAGAACAGCATCGCTAAAAACATGCAAAGAATGTGAGGGATGAGAATGTAGAGCGGAATCTTTCCCTTAAAGCGAATGACGGTCACGTCGTCAGTCAGCGGTATCAGGGGTTCATCTGCATATTTCAGCAGAACAAGATACTCTATTTTCCCTGCCGGGGGTTGATGGGGTATGGCCGCAGAGAGATAATTGTTGACCCGGAACAGGGGTGTGACGTTCCAGTCATCATTACTGTTCAGTCGCTTCCAGTTCATTTGACCGCTAATATTTTCATCGGGGATGTCTAATTTTATGAACTCATCTCCCTCACCACTGTGGCTGCGGGGCAATCTGAAGGCAACTTCGGCATCATGGATCACTTTTGCCCCCTTGATAGGGTAGGTGGGTCCGGTCATTCTCTGAAATACGGCGATGAACATGGTAAAAATAAGGGTCAATATCCAAAGCAGAAGAGTTTTATCTTTCATTGTTTTCCTATTTAAGATGATTTGGGTTATTTTTTGGGTTGTCAATTTCTAATTCTACTCCCAGGCCATCAGCCATTCGGTTGACAAAAGCAAAATAGGCAGTGACGGCACAGATATCGTGGATTGCCCTGTCGTCAAATCCGACAGTTTTAAGTTTCTCGATGTCATCTGCACAAATCGATTTGGGCGTGAGTGTAAGTTTCTCGGAATATTCCAGCATGGTTTTTTCTCTATTGGTCAGATTGGCGGTCCGGTAATCGGTGAGTAGTGCAGAGATGAGTTTTTCTTTGGCCTCGGCAGGCAGCTTTCGCTGGGTTAGTCGTCTATCGAGCCCCGCCCGATGATGGTGCATTCAGTAATGGCAGCCGTTTATTGCGGATACCAGTACGGCAATCATTTCCCGCTCTGCCAGAGACAGCGGCCCGGACTTTCGCATCAGCTCAAGATAAAGATCGAGGTGAATTTTCATTACAGCACTGTGAAGGCCGTGGATCATGAGAATATTGTCCTCATCGTTGACACGGTGCTCCGGGGAAATATTTTCAGGGGAAATGTAAGTGATAAATGCCAAAATATACCTTTTTTTATTCGGCACAATTTACAGATGGCATGGATACTGGTTAAAAGCAGTTGTTGGGGAAAACATCCGTGGGTTTTGAGCATGGCCCCGTTTCAGCAGACCGGCAGGTTCGTGTTATTGATGCGCTGATCATGCAGTTACCGGGCGCTAAGTAGCAGTACATTATTCGGTCAAAATTGACTGCAGGACGATTCTCAAAACCCTCTAAATTAAGCTGATTGAGATTAAAATATACTATGATTGTGGATACACAGATCAGAGGATACAATAAAATCCAAAATTTCCAGCCGGTTACTTTTCCCGTTATAAATTTTTCGCATTCCGACACGATATACATATTATTTGGTACTTCAAGGCATTTGCCGGTAAGTTTCACCGTATTAAAT
>CAZIYQ010000346.1:0-1860 GCA_964543505.1 uncultured bacterium
ACAGGCATGTTATTGTCATGCTGCAAGGCTCGGAAAATTCTTGTTGGACTTGAATATTTCCATTTATCGGTTTGCGGAGGGTGTAGAGAGTAAGCTCCTCTCAAGACATCCTCTTTTCCTTGAGAAGATAGAGGAACTGATCTACATAGCTGGAAATGGCCCTTCAAACAAAGTGCGCCAATGTCAGTATTGATTTTTTCCATACATGCTAAACGATATGGAGTAATCGTGCCTGTAACCTCAATGAGCAACGCCTTTTCAGAGAATAATGCTTTTTTTATCTCTTCAATATCAATCTCGGGGCACAGCGTTCCAATCACTGGAGTTTGCGGTGCCAGTTTTTTTAAGCCACGACTGATCTTACAATGAGATAAAACTACTCCATCCGCAACCCCCATTATTTTCTCCAAGCCCAGGTATCGCTTCATCCAATATGAAAACCGGCGTGGCCTGCTCCAATAGAAAAGCGGGGTCTGTCTTTTTATCAGGACGTTTATTATTATATTAACCAAATAATCAAACAAAAGCACCGGAGAATAGATGCCCCCCACAAGCCAATCTCGAAAATTCGGGGGAAGAAAATCCTGACGTCTCAAACGGAAGAATACATTCATGGCAGCAATGACTGCAGCATCAAGAAGACTACCAGAGAACCAATTATATGACCGTACAAATAGCCAGCTTTCGATGAATTCGGTCAGAACAAAAAACAGCTTTGCATCCGGATGCCGATGCCTGAATGCAGCAATTTCAATATTGCAAGCTTCATCAGTAAAGCCGTCAATAATGATATTTATTGCATGCTCATCCAGCTTTTCCGAAATTACTACCTCGTATCCACGGCTAACGAAAATGTGACTCAGGATACTGAGATAATCCTCAATCATTTCACGCCTATAATGATTCTTAATATAAATATTAACCACTTGAATGCGCTTTCTGTGCTTGCGCTTCAAACTCGTAAGGTGCTAGGAATCATTGCACCGCTTTGCCTTTGATCCATGACCCATTCCCGAGCAGGCAACATCTCCACCGCATTCAGAAAACACACTCAGCTTCACCATTGACCTGAATCCAGTTGTGTCGTGTAAACTTCTAACCAATGCCAGCCTTCCGTTATTTATCCAGCCGACTGCGAAAATAGGCCGCAAGGCTCACGGAATCCCGGATTTCGCCTTCCCGGATCAATTGCTCAATCTCCAGTACAGAAAACAAGCGAAAACCACGATGACCGAACTCATTTTCACGCCCCTTCCCGGAAGATGTGCAGTCCTTTGCTGCAAAGCACTGAATCCGAGCATCAAGGATGCCCGGATCTGGTGCCACACAACCCATGCCCACCAGATTATCGCACCCACATGTCAAACCAGCCTCCTCTGCAAGCTCCCTCAACGCAGCCACCTCCGGTGTTTCACCCTCATCAACAAATCCTCTGGGGACCTCCCAGCCTGACAGACCAACCGCATGTCTGTACATTCGCACCAGTCCAATCTTACCGCCAACAAATGGCACCACCACGATACCGGTAACACCTTTCTGCGTCCGGTGCCGTGGCACCACCACCAGATAGTCCGGCGCGATAACATCTCCGGCCTCGTCCGCCAACTCATCCGCAAAAACGGAAAACAGCCTAGTTTCACAGACTATTCTCCGCTTATTCACACTATAGGGAATATCCGCCATCAATCGGCGATTATCCTCAAACATTCCCATACTTGGTGTTCTTGATCATCGTATAGCCCTTGATCAGACCCTTAAGCCCGTCATGCAGTCCGACGGCAGGCTTGAAGCCGGTTTTCTCGATCTTTTCATTCGACACAATGTAATTTCGCTGATCCGGATCCTTGCCAAGTGGGGCCT
>CAZIYQ010000347.1:0-1830 GCA_964543505.1 uncultured bacterium
CTGGGATGCAGGAGACCCATACGAAGATGAGAACGGTAATGGTGTCTGGGATCAGGGAGAGCCCTTTACGGATATCGTTGGAAACCGTAGCTGGGATGTTGGTGAAAAGTTCGTTTGGGATGAGAATATAACAACACCCCACTATGATCAGGGAGAAATTTTCGCCGACAGGGGGAATACCGTCCATGATGTGGGAGAGCCTTTTGAGGATCAGAACGGCAATGGCCTGTACGATAGGGGAGAGCCTTTCACCGATAATGGCAATGGCCAATGGGACCCTGCAGAATCATTACGCTCGCCTTATATCAAAGGCATGAACTGGCTCGAAAAATGGTCCACTCAAAATAAGATCACATTCAAATTGACCCCAAAGACCAAACTGAAATTTAATTTTCTGTATTCCTTTCAGAGAAAACAGGATTATGACCATTCCAGGCAAATGACCCAGGCCGGCAGGAAAACCGATTATGATATTGGTGACTTCAAGGGCTTGAGTCTGTCCCATTCATTTTCATCAAGTTCATTTATTGAGGTCAATCTTTCGACTTTTAAGAAAGTGTTTAAATCATACCTCTATAAAGATCCGCTCGATCCTCGTTACATCACTCCGGATAGTTTATACTGGGCTCATACAAATGAGGAAGTACCCAATTATATCATTGGACAATATGGTAAAAATTATGCCCGTTACAGCCCGGATTATTCCTTCAATCGCTGGGGCGTGGATGGAAATCATTTTAGAAGAGAAACCAGAACAACACAATTTAAAATTGATTTTACCAGCCAATTCAATAAATATAATCAGGTCAAATTCGGTTTGGACTATCAACAGCACAAACTCCTGAATATAGATGCCACTCCCATTGATCTTGCCAATGATCAAATCTACGATCCACTGGTTCCTGAACTGCTGGATTTGTCCGACTTGGTCGTTCAGTCCGGCCTCGACCCCCTGCAGGGAAATGTTCCCTCATGGGTTAAAAAAGTGCAATTCGCAGGTCCTTTTACTCTGTTCGGTCACTATTATTTGAACCAACCCCGGGAGTTTTCAGCCTATCTGCAGGATAAAATTGAATACGGTGACATGATCGTCAATCTGGGGCTGCGTTATGATTATTTTGATCCCAACAGCTATATGCCTGTGAATATCCATGATCCATTTTTCTTCAATCCCATGGACCCCCGCCTGGATTCTCTGTTGTTTGATGGACGGTTTAACGATTTGCTGAACATTGATTGGGGGGATACTTCCCACTATGTGACAAGTATCGACGGCCAGGATACTACCTGGTACATGTACGGAGATTTTGGGGATTACCCGGATAAGGAAGCACTGAAGCAGAAGAAAGGCTGGTGGCGTAAAACGAAAACAACTTCGCAGATCAGTCCGAGGCTGGGGATTGCCTATCCGATCTCTGAAAAAGGCGTAATCCATTTCAGCTATGGATATTTTTTCCAGATACCACAGTTTGAACTGCTCTATACAAATCCTGGCTACGTCATCAATGAGACGGCGTCAGTATCGGGCATTTTTGGAAATCCGGAACTGAAACCCCAGCGAACGCAGAGCTACGAACTGGGGTTGCAGCAGGAGATTACCAACTCTCTCAAGCTCGAACTGACAGGGTACTATCGGGATGTGAGAGATTGGGTTTCCACGGGTGTGCCTGTCGATCTTGGCATCAGCGGCCAGACTTACTACAGTTATGTAAATAAAGACTACTCCAATGTCAGGGGTGTTATCGTCGCCGTTGACAAACGTTTCAGTGACCATTACAGCTGGCATTTGGATTACACCTTTCAAGTAGCCGAAGGATCCAATTCTGATCC
>CAZIYQ010000348.1:0-1824 GCA_964543505.1 uncultured bacterium
CAATGACAGCATCGTAAATTCTATCATCCATAATCGCAAAACCATCCAATGCGGTCATTAAGTCCGAACGAACGAGGGAGTTGGTTTTGCCGCTAATATGAATATCAGGGAATCCTTTTGTCTCAATGTCATTTTTGAAACGCAGGATTTGCCAAAGCATCTGTATTTGAGATAACACTGAGGAAAATACATTGAGATCATTTCCAAATGAGGTGTTGAAAGCATCCAATACTTCATCATAACCGGCTACGCCACGGTCAATATCATCACCCACTTTTTTCTGGAAGGTTTCGATTAAAAATGTACCGCTACCGCAAGCTGGGTCGATAACCATACTGTCTGAAGTTATACCAACACGATCAACGATATATTGTGCAATAGACGGCGGTGTATAAAATTCCCCGAGTTTCTTACGTTGATCCCTATCAAGAAATCTGTCGTATATCCCCGTTAAAATATCTCCCTTAACAGTTGTAAAATCGTATTTTGAAACTTGGAATAATGACCATTCAATTGCATGGGAAAGATTTGGGTCATTGATGCCAATAACCCAATCGAGTTCTGTTTCATCAAATGCATTGGCATATAGATGGCTGGCAGAATGATATGCTTCTTTGAGTAGTTTAGTGTACCCGACATCAAAGTATTTCCGCATTTCCTGGAAAGCCGCGACACCGCCATTACAGATATATTTCTTTTTGCCGAAGAATCCATGGTCTTCAAAAAAACGGATAAGCAGAACTCTCGCCAGAATCATATTTGCCGTTTCGATAGCAAATAGTTCGTCTAAATTCTTATCCTCGCACCCCGTTCTTTGCTGAAAATTAGGGAGTCCATCAAGGGCAAGCCGAGTCAGAGAAGGCTTCTTTGCAAACTCCTGTCTTAACAGTGTCGCTTCTCGATTGTGCTCTCTGATGTTGTCCCGCGATTTCTCCTTTGCGCCTTTAATTGAAAGTGAGTGCGTATCAAAATTGTATCCATCCCATTTCAAGGCAAATGCATCAGCCTTTTTTATGATGTTAGACATATCTGATTTAGAAGCCGATAGCGCAAGACGACATGCGCCTTGAAGTGCGGAAATCGAGTGCCGCAATGAGCCAAAAAAGTTTTTCCGGGCCTTTTTCAGCCGCTTATCAGTAAACTGCCTGCCATGAGGGGTATTCCCCAGTTTCTCCGACGCAATAAGTCTTTCATCACCATCCCTGAACCTTGTTAAATATACGGACACACCGGACATGCTCTTTTTTAGAGCATCGAACACCTTTTTGAAATCCTTTTCTGTAAGGGATGAATCGAGTTTTAATTCAATGTCTGCATCACCGCCAGTAACTCGACCGAAAACTGGCCTGGCGACGATAATGGTTGGATCAACCATAACAAACCAAGCTGTATTTGGGCCGATATACTTTGATTTTTCTTCAAAGATTGCCTCCCGTTTTACCGATGTTGAAAAAGCATCCCTTTCATCTTTAGCTTCAACAACAATCCAATCAATTTTGGATATCTTGCCTTTATGATCCTTGATTCCAGAGTCAGCTTTTACAGTAACATCTGGTCTTCCGTCCTCTCCTGTTGAGTCAATATCAACATCTGAAACAGGATATTTAAGAGCCCCTATAAACAAGTTCTGGATTGGCCCATACATCGAGCCCTCTTTTCCTTTCTTTGTCTGCATGAGTTTTTCGATGTTGTCATTGAATTTAGCCATTGTTATTCCATCCCGATTTATGAGAAATAAATCACATCTTCTAGTTTGACCGGACCTTTAGCCAGTCCAATCCGCATTGCTGGTGTTTGCTTATCTTTCCCCGCAAGGCAATAGTT
>CAZIYQ010000349.1:0-1803 GCA_964543505.1 uncultured bacterium
AATCGCCTGTTTTCTCAGGTTTTGCCTTACATAAAAATTCCTCAAATGAAGTCACGGTATCCTGAGAAAAATGCGGGAACAGTGAGCCGGCAACCATATCCCCGGCAAATATCAGATAGAGCACAATCGAGAAAACCCCACCCAGTAATACATGCGCGACTTTCTGCATGAATATAATCCCACCCGGAGCGGCTAATTCAAGCGTCGGATCATGAATGCCACGCGTAATGGAACTGATAAAGCCTCCGAGCAGACCGGCTATAAGGACACTAAAGCCTATTGCGTCTTTCACCTCACCACATGCCCCTTCCGGAATCCCGAACAAGATTTCAAATAGCATCACAGCACCAAGTAGCACGACCGCAGTGCCGTAGGCCCAATACAAATTATTCGGTTGCTTCATTTCTGTACCCCCCTCCATCCTATACGTTCTTGAATTCGAAAACCTTTGCCCCCTGCTGCCGCTTGATAACAATGTCGATCAAAAGAGTCCGATCCGCTTGAATCAATGCAGGGATTGAACATTGGTTTCGATTGCACGGTCAAGGCGTGTCGGGATGATTGAAGGCCATATCGCTGGATGTGTCTTCGAACCATTTAAAGTATTTACGAGTGCCATTCTCCCCTGAACCAAGCAACGCTCCCTTTTTATCATCTGTCAGATCAAATTCGGTTGTCTTCACACCCAGGGTGTCGATATAAACGGTTCGATGCCAATCGTCACTGTGTAAATGTTGGTTCTGCTGGCTTTCCATGACGGTATCAATCAAGCTCCATGCATAGTCGAAGAAGTCCTCGATTGGATGATGAACCGGTTCGGTGCCATCCCTGAACACTGCGATCTCTTGACCCGAATCAAGCCTGAATCCCAATGTTTCCTTGTTGTAAATATAAGGACTGCTTGTCCGTTGTTTGTCGAGCCCCTGATTAACCTCAGCGTAATAAGGAGTCTTTCGACCATGTCTTGAAAGCACGTCGGCAAGCAGGTACTTTTCCCGATCAAATAACTTGATGGGATAATTGTTCAAAACTCCCCCATCGACAAAACAATCCCCCCTTCCATCTGTAACGGCCTTAAAGAACAAAGGGATGGACATCGAAATCCTTGCCGCATCAGCCACTCGGGTTCGGGGTGTGTGTTCTGCAGAAAAAGCGGTCGAAAAACGTGTGGAGAGATTGGTGCCCACCAGATACAGATCCAGGCAACCTTTTTTTTTCAATTCAGCAAAGCTGGCAAAGGGATTGCCAATCTTTTTGGCAATCAGCTTGTACATCCAGTCCCTGAAAAAATCGCCCTTATACCATCCGTAATCCTTAATGAGCCGCTTGCTGTCCCGAATGATCCCCCAGTCATCATCCATGAAGTTGTTAAAATTCAACTCAGACAGAATTCCCTTAGTCTCTTCAGGTGTGTAGCCGAGACTCATCAGGACAGCATTGATGGCACCTGCAGACGTTCCTGCAACGCGTTCGATACTGCCGAGAACACCTTTCTCTTCGAGCACATTCAGCGCTCCGGAATAGGCAATGCCTTTTACACCGCCACCCTCAAACACCAGATTTCTAAATGGATATTCCATGACTCCCTCCCTACAGTTTTTGTTCGTATTTCACCTTTGCAGAATTGCTATCCAGTCCGCCGACCACACTCACGGAGTGTAGCTCTTGATGCGGTTACAGTTGCGCACATCGAAATGCAGCCATGACGTCCCCAGTTCACTGTCGACGATAAATCTGAGGCCTTCGTCGCACGGGCCTTCTGGAATGGCCTGACGGACTGTTCCTTGCCGTTCCCAACACAGG
>CAZIYQ010000350.1:0-1788 GCA_964543505.1 uncultured bacterium
TGGAGTTTGTTTCGGTGCTAATTCATGTGCCGGAGATGGTGATCTGAATGACGATGGCTCTCTCGATATACTTGACGTTGTGCGGCTGGTCTCAATCATCATGGGTGAAGTACTGCCAAACAGTTATGAACTGTGGTCGGGAGATGCCAATGGTGATGATTCTCTTGATATTTTAGATGTAATCGTGATCATGACGGTCATCATGGACAATTCGTGAAATAATACCGCTATACCGGATTTGCCCGGAAGGTAAGCAGCGCACATTTTCCTCCCTCTGTACTTCTGAAATTTTGAAAATATTCGGTAAAAGATGAAGAGTTCAGAACTGAAAAATATATTATCCCAAAGATTGGGAATTCCACAGACGGAAGTGCAAAAACTCCTGCAGCATACAGCAATCAGCATGGCCCGGCTGCTTGAATCGGGCATCGGCTTCACACTTCCAAAACTCGGGACGTTTTCAGCTCACACAAGGGCAGAACGGGTCAGCTACCACCCCGGTTTGAAATCCAAAGTTATTTTGCCCATAAAGAAAACGATCCTCTTTAAACCGGCTACCGTCTTGAAAATTGCCCTGAAACAGCGTATTGATGGATCGCCCGCCTAAAATTACTTTTGCCGAATTCACAGCCGTTGTTGCTGACGAAGCGGGTGTTTCCCAAAAACGGACGAATAGATTTCTTCACGAACTGGTTAAATTAACCCTCGAATCAGTAGTTGAAGGTGAGCGTGTAATTGTACCCGGCTTGGGCAGTTTTGACCGATCATGGCGAAATCCGAGAGCTGGGCTGCATCCTCAAACCAGAGAAGTGCTCGAAATCGAAGGACAATACAGGGCAGTTTTCAAACCGGATACAGCTCTGCGGAGGTTCGTGAATCAAAAGTATGCTGATCTGAAGGCGATTCCCCTGGCTGATGATATTGTCGCAGCAAGGCCTTTAATCGATGAGCCAATGGCTGTTCAAGAGGTGCCCGTCCTCCCAAAACCACCATCCGAAAGTGTGAAAAACAGGAGATACTGGATTTGGCTGCTCCCGTTACTAATGATTATGTTTTGGCTCGGGATCGTTTTCGTTACACCGAGCGAGAGAGTCCAAAAGCTTGATCAAATAAATCGGGTTACCGAAGGTGAATCAAAACCTTTTGAGGAAGCTCGGGGTTCTGTCAGCCCACCGGAAGAATCAGTTCTTAGAACAGCTGGGGTGAGGTCTACTGAACGACCTGTCACATCTGTTCGGGTAACGGTGGATCTCCATGAAATACTCATGCAAGATAATTTATGGAAGATTTCGGATTTCTTCTACGGCAATGCTTATCTCTGGCCGAATTTATACAGGGCAAACCAAAATGAGATACGGGGACCCGATCTGATCCTCATTGGAGATGTCCTTGAGATTCCCCCTCTCGAAGGGGAACCTGGGTCACTGACACAAAATGACCTCACCGACATTTCTGAGGGTTATTTGCTGGTATATTTCGAGTATTCTAAAGAAGATGAACCCGAAGCACTCGATTATCTGTGGGTTGCAAGCCGGTTTTTAGATCTGACGCAAGTAGATCGTGCCTCACGGATTAAAGCCGGGGATTTGCAAACCATATCCACCATTAAGGGCCGAGTCAGGTTTAAATAAGCATCATTATTTGATTGTCGTTTCCAATTATTAATCAATAAATTAGTGTCCATTCAAGGCAAGTATTTCAACGATAATGGGGCATATTGCACAATTGGGAATTAATTACACATATTTTTTAAACAGAAGATCATGCTAAATATTCATGTCATCGATG
>CAZIYQ010000351.1:0-1749 GCA_964543505.1 uncultured bacterium
TTCCTGTTTGACAAAGAACGGCTGCACAGCCGCGTGGCCGCACTTTCCGGTGGTGAACGTGGCCGCCTGATGCTGGCGAAACTGCTACTGGAACCGGCCAACCTGCTGGTACTTGATGAGCCGACCAACGATCTGGATATCGGCACGCTGGCCGTACTGGAGCAGGCGCTGGCGAACTATGACGGCACGGTGATTATAGTCTCGCATGATCGCGCTTTCATGGATCGTGTCGTATCAAAGGTGCTGGCTTTTGAGGGCGATGGCCTGATCGTGCCGATCGAAGGCGGGTATTCCGATTATCAGGCATGGAAATTACGCCAAAATGAGAAAAAAGAGTCAAAAAAACAAGAAAAACGAGCAAAAAGTAGTGAAAAAGTGACAAAACTGGATAAAACTAGGGGGAAATTGTCGTACAAGGATCAACGGGAACTGGATGCGCTGCCCGAAAAGATCGAAGCGATGGAATCAGAAAAAGTCGAAATTGAAGCGCGCTTCTGCGATCCGGATTATTTTAGTAACGACGCTGAAGGCTTTAAGAAAGATCAGCAGCGATTATCTGATCTTGAAGAGAAGCTCACCGACGCCTATGCGCGATGGGATGCGCTGGAGGCTAGGCAGGAAGAACTGACGGGATAACGAAAAAGCTCACCTGCCGCTATGGAGCGCCGCGGAATATCGATCAGGTGAGATGCCTTGTTAGCTACCATTCAATTTGAAATACGCTTTTCATAGGCTGCATCTATTTTCATGCATAGGTCTAAAATGTTTGTTGTTAGTAATTGAACGGTGCCATCTGGATCACCCTTAGACCATTCAAGGTATCTTGCGATTGTATCCAATGAAATGGCTGTTATTGGGAATACCATACGTGGATCAGGGTCCCCATAATGCATATTCGGCATGTAACAGCCATTTTTCTTGGTGAGATGATAGTGGCAAATCTCATCCCAACTACCGTGCACAAATCGGCTAGATGCCCCAAAGCTGTAACTGTACTCATTTTTCCTATTGATACTCTTCATTAGCTCAAAAAAGCCCCTTCCATCCAATTTCCAATTCTTATTCGCAATCAACTCCTTCGCAGTTATCCTATCGCGCCGCAAACGCCGCATTATTGAACTCTTTATACGCCTTTCAATTGGTATGAGTTTTCTCCTTTTCCCTTCTCACGCAGATCTAACAGCATCTGTTTATCGGAGCGGTGCGAAGTAAGTACAAAGTTCTTGAACGTGCTTCGTTTTGCCTTTAAGAGATACTGAATCTTGACGTCGCATTCGTGTATGAGCCGCATAAATATTCCTGCGAGTTCAGCTTGTCTTTCAGCCACATGTAGGCAGAATCCATCATATAGTTTCGATAGACGAACCATATGGCCCATTACTATTGCCTTGTGTTTCGAATGCCCTTTACTTGCTGTGGCATCGTCCGGAACTAGTGCCACACTGATCTGTAACAATAAGCGTGTATTGTTCATTAAATCCATACGACAGTCATAAACTCGTCGTCTGTCCTCAAAGATAGTAGATCAGGTGCCCGTTGGTACCATTCCGCTATTTGTATAAGCCTCTTTTGAACCGGTTCCATAAAGTGTTGGTGGCGGCTAAATAAGATAATATGAGTTTTCGGTTTTCCACATATTGCCCTCCTATAAGCGCCCTTGGGTTCCATCATATTGGATATTAAAAGCCAGACACGGACAAAATCCGCCATCTTCCCACTGCGACAAATTGGTACCCGGCCACGCATAAG
>CAZIYQ010000352.1:0-1744 GCA_964543505.1 uncultured bacterium
GTAAAGCAGCCAAAAGTTATCCTTGCAGATGAGCCCACCGGAAATCTCGATCTGGTTACCTCCGACGAAATCGTTGATTTGCTGGAGATGGCAACCCAAAGCGGAGCTGCAGTTTTGATGGCGACCCATAATTTCCCCCTGATACGCCCCAGACATAAACGCTTCATTGAACTCAGTGAAGGCCGGCAATTGGCATGATCTCCAAGTTTGTATTTTTAATTTTAGAAGGCTTCCGGGCCTTATACAGAGCGAAGGTTCCGGCAATCATCTCATCAATCACGATTTTCATTACCCTGATGATCTTCAGCGTGGCCTATTTTGGCTACATCAATCTCAAGGGTTATTCGCTGGAATTCCGCAAACAGTACCGGATTGATGTCTTTTTTGATGCATCTATTGAGCGGGATCAATGCCTCGATATTTTTAATACCATCCTGCTGATCGATGGTATCGAACAGGGTGATTTTATCGATCGGGATCAGGCGGCAGAGATCTTTAAGCGTTATTTTCATAAAGATGTCACAGATATTGTCGGCAGCAACCCCTTGCCCCTCGGTGGAAAATTTGAAGTCGCTCCCGAATATCGTGATGAACGGGTGATGTCACAAATTGCCGATAAGATACGTTTGATCAACGGAGTGGACCTTACGGTTTTTCAATCGGGACTGATTAAAAAGATAGATGGATTTCTGGATAATTTGTTGACCCTTGCCTTTATCATTGGTGGTGCGATTCTGCTCATCTCAATTATCATGGTTTCAAATACCATTAGGCTGACAATCCATTCAAAAAGAAACGATATCAGCACATTGCATTTGCTGGGAGCAACCAATCGTTTCATTAAACTGCCGTTTATTTTTGAAGGAATTCTGCAGGGGCTGGGAGGAGCAATCCTTTCCCTTGTGTCTCTATGGATACTTTATTTGTTAATGCAGTATATTCAGGGCTATCTCCGTACTTATCTGATCAGTCCTGAATTTTTAGTCCCGGCCAACATGATGATTGGCATGGCTCTCGGACTCATCGGAAGCTACAGGGGAATTTCGAAATATTTACAATGATATCATAACAGCCTGCTGACTAACTCCGGCAAGTACGGGTGTGCAATATAGCAGGATTATTTCTTGTTAAACAGAGTGCCATAAACCATCATCCCCGCGCCCAGGCCTAATACCGGCGCACCAATATAAGCCCAATAATTATTATTGAAAATCATATGGGTATAATATCCCAAAATGTAACCCAGCGAGAAGCCTATGAGACAAATACCACCAAGGATGGATGCAAAATATTTAAACTTCATAAAGGAGTGCGGAGAGAGAGGGATTCGCTATTATATCCATGTAATTCCTTTATATTATAAGCAGTAGAAATAATGAGTATTGTTTGCGTGTCCATCATGTGCCTAAATTTCCTCTCGTAAATTATTTACAAATCATGTCAATTCCGAACGTAAATTTAAAACATAGACCTTCAAAGTCTGGAAAGAAAATATACTATTTAAACTATAAAGTCGATGGGAAACGGATTAGGAGAAATGTTGGCTGTGATCGTTATGATGCAGGGAAGATCCGAGCTGACGACCAGCATACGCTCGCCATGGGCACGTATAGTATCGAATTTCGGAATTCTAACCCAATTTCGATAAAGACATTAGTAGACGAGTTCATCCAGACCAAAGTAAACATTATACGCCCTCGTACTTGGGAGATCGTGGGTAGAACTGCTCCCGACATTCCATTAA
>CAZIYQ010000353.1:0-1731 GCA_964543505.1 uncultured bacterium
TCCTTGTTATCGAACAGATCGAAGTGCATCACCTGACCGCGCCTGGAGTAGAGCACACCATCACCCACAATGGCTTTATCAAACGTATTCCGTCTTCAGGGTGGCGGCGGCAGCGGCGCGGTGGCCGGGGAATGCAGGGAGCTAAGGCGAAAGATGATGATTTTGTCGAGCATCTTTTTGTAGCCTCAACCCACAATTACATGCTGTTTTTCACCGACAGAGGGAAATGCTACTGGCTTAAGGTGCACGAGATACCAGTCGGAGGCAGGGCCTCCAGAGGGCGAGCAATTGTGAACCTCATTGGCTGTGAAACCGGGGAAAAAGTAAAAGCCTTTGTTTCAGTCAAAGACTTCTCTGAAGAGAATTTCATCGTGATGGCAACCAAAAACGGATTGGTCAAAAGGTCCAACCTTTCTCTTTATGGCCGACCTCGCAAGAATGGAATTTATGCAATAGAAATTCGTGAGGGAGATGAACTTATTGAATCAAAAGTAACCACAGGAGATGAAGACATAATCCTGGGAACCAGCAGTGGTAAGTCCATTCGCTTCAATGAAAATGATATTCGCCCAACAGGTAGAAAAACGATGGGCGTACGGGGCATCACCTTAAGTTCAGAAGATGACAGACTCATTGGCATGATTGCCGTAAAGCGGGAGGGCACAATTCTGGTAGCAACAGATAAAGGCTACGGTAAAAGAACCGGAATACTGGAATATCGTGTACAGCACAGAGCCGGCAAAGGCATCATTACCGTTAAAACCACAGATAAAGTCGGCAGAATGGTTGCCATGCTGGAAGTGGTAGATACAGACGACCTGATGATCATTACCGATTCAGGAGTCATGATCCGGCAGTCGGTCAGAGATATTCGCACTATCGGCAGGAACACGCAGGGCGTTCGGCTGTTGCGGCTTGACGAAGGAGCAAGTATTTCTTCCATAACCAGGGTCATGGAAAACGAAGAAAAACAAGATGACGAAGAAGGCGAGGAAACGGTAGAAGGATAAATTAAATCATGCCGCTGAAGGCTGACAACGACAACCCCACCCTGGAACAGCTGCTTCGACGGATAGCCGGAGCCGCATCGGTTTCAGGACGACAGCCAGAAGATATTAAGGTGGTTGCTGTCACCAAAGCCCATCCGGTGGGGGTTATGGTTCGGGCTTATGAATGGGGCTTTAAAACTCTGGGTGAAAGTCGAGTGATGGAGACCGAGCAGAAACTTGCGGCATTTCCTTACCGTCAATCGGTTGATCTGCATTTAATCGGTCATTTGCAGACCAATAAAGTTCGCAAGGCCATCGACATTTACGATGTCATTGAATCGGTGGACTCCTTGAAGCTGGCGAAAAAAATCAACCTCATAGCAGGCGAATCCGAAAAAATTCAGCGAGTTTATCTGCAGGTAAATTCCGGAAATGACCCCGCAAAATATGGCATGAAAGAAGACAAAGTGCTCTCAAACGCAAATGAATTCACAGCATTGAAAAATTTACAAATCGAGGGAATGATGGTTGTTGCCCCTTTAACGACAGATGAGGAAATACTTCGAGAGACCTTTTCAAAAACGCGTCTGGTAAAAGAGCAATTGATTAAATTGGGATTCACTTCAATGAAATCCCTTTCAATGGGCATGTCTTCAGATTTTGAAATTGCGATAGAGGAGGGTGCAACTCATATCCGTATCGGGACGGCTCTTTTTGGGAAAAGAGACTAATGGTAACCACT
>CAZIYQ010000354.1:0-1720 GCA_964543505.1 uncultured bacterium
GAGTTGCCATTCTCTTGAGACGCTTCGTTTTTCCAATGGCCCTTGAAACAATTCCAGGCTTTGCCTGCTTCAGGAAATGATGGAATTGGGCCAATGCCCCTGGATGTTCTTCAACCGCAATTCCACCAACCTGCACAGGGTTTTTCGACAGAGACGTATCGAAAGTTTCAACTTCTGCACAATGACGCCCACTGGCATCGTTTCCCGTGTTGTGAACCAGTGACACCCCCGGATAAAGGGTCAACTTATCCGCCAATAGTGCAGACGCATACCAGCGAACCGCCCAGGAATCATTTTTCCCGGCGATTTGATTACGTAACATGCCGCTATAATCATATCCACCAAAAAGATTAAAACGCTCGAGAAGACCATTCGTATCAAGCGCTTCCAATAATTTCGCTCCGTCCGGTTCAAACAAATCCCAACCGCGGTTCCATGTCGCCCATCCCCAGCAATCCGCTCCCTTAAGAAAAAAAGTCTCCGGCAAGCCCTCAATCGGATAGCAATAACCATGAATACTGATCACCCGATCATCATTCTCATACGTTTCCAAGCCATCATTCATGTAACGAAGAAAGTAAGGTGATGTCACCATGTCATCTTCCAGCACAATCACCCGACCATATTCATTCACCACATCCGTCACGCCGGAGATAATGTTTTGTGCCAGGCCGAGGTTTTCCTTGTGTTCGACAATACGGGCAGATTTAAAGCCATCAATTGTTTTTATATATGCTCGAACTTCAGATACTCCTTTTTGTGCCATTTCATGCCTAGGCCCATCAGAAAATATGATTAAGTCACTATCCGTCACCTCTAAATTCTTCAGCAACGACTCAACCGTCTGCCGGATATGGTAAGGACGGTCGTAGACAAACAACGCGATAGGAGCATGCATAGCTATTCGCCCACCTTTTCAAACACACCAATCCAACCATCTACCTTGCCAATGCGACCTCGTGACAGGTAAAGCACAGATGCACTGAGTAGATGAAATACCTGATATAGGCGTACCGCGATACCACGTCCTTTATATCTTGATCTGACATGGCTGAATCGGAAAAAACTTTTCCTAAACCAGATATCCTTCAACTCAAGTTGATTCCTTGAATAATACTGGACCTGTGCGTTATCACGACCAAACACCATCATAATACCAATTGGCTGATAAGGTTTAACATGATCAAAATCATCGTAGAAATATTGACTCATAAGTGGTGTGGCAATGATCAGGTACCCTCCCACATTGAGCCGATCAAGGTAATCGTCTATAAAATTTTTCAAACTTCCAGGAGGAAAGTGTTCAATAATATGAGACATAAGAATTAAGTCGAACTTCGTATCTGTTTGGCAAAACTCCTTGACCGACATACAGTTCAAACCATGTTCATGATTATCGCTAATAATATTTTCATTTTCCTCAACACCTAAAACATCATATCCTGAATTTTGTAAAAGCTTGAGATAGCGCCCGTAACCACAACCGACATCTAGCACAGACCCATCGCGATTTGCTAACAGTGAGCGGATAAAACCCATCAGCCGATCTGCTTCAGGGTCATACTGCAGAATATAATGGTAAACTCCTTTGAGTATATTAAGCATTATGATGCTTCTCCATCACCGCTTCCAACTGACTTGCCTGATTCATTTTCTGATAAAGTCCACAGCGTTGCATAAGGACATGGTGTGTTCCGGAATCTACAACCCCCCCATCCTC
>CAZIYQ010000355.1:0-1695 GCA_964543505.1 uncultured bacterium
AAATGAATTCATCGCTATAGTAACCGGTGCAGGGCGCAACATCTCAATTTGGATTTCGGCGATGAAAATAGTAATAGTAGAGGAGTTTGTGATCTCGGGACATAATGTCTTTCAATCGGATAATGAAGAAGTATATTAAATGCCAACTAGTGCGAAATAACGATTTGTTCACTATAGATATAAAGGTTTAATATTTCTACAAATTCCGCAAGATATTCTCTCATTTACATTAAATTACTCCGCAAATAAATGTAAATAATTGAGGATCAAACCCAATAAAAACACTGATAGAGTTTGAAGGAAATTATACCATACATAAAAATGAACCGCGATGATCATTAGTTTATTTAAACTCGCCATAATACTAACAATCATCTTATTTTTAATTCCTAAAAAGAATCAATACAGCTTCAGCCTGGTATTGCTTCTCGTGATCCTTGCAACTTCAAGTATCTGGGCTATTCAGAGGTTATTTTTTACAGCAGATAATTTATTTCTATACTTTCTCCCTCTTATGGGGGACCATTTACAATTGGTAATTGACCCACTTTCTGCTTTTTTCATTTTGGTCATCAATTTTACTATTCTTACGGGGATTATTTATGCTAAAGGCTATTTGCAGCCTTATATTCAGAAAAAAAGTAAACTGGAGATGGCCTTGCATTTCTTCAGTTTTCTTTGGCTACAGATATCAATGCTTTTGGTGGTGATGCTGCGTGACACGCTGGCATTTCTCATCATTTGGGAGATCATGTCATTGTCTTCATTTTTCTTGGTTATTTTTGAATCCGAGAGAAAAGGGACACTTATAATTGGCATCAAGTATCTGGTTCAGATGCATATTGGTGTTGTGTTTCTGATGGTTGCATTTATTTGGGCTTCAGTTCATAGTGGAGCGGCATTTAGTTTCGACGGACTTGCAGTTTACTTTTCTGAAAATAATCCATTCCTGGTTTTCTTCTTATTTTTTATAGGATTTGGCATAAAAGCAGGATTTATCCCCTTACATACCTGGCTTCCTCATGCTCATCCTGCCGCGCCATCTCATGTCTCGGGAGTGATGAGTGGCGTTATGATTAAAATGGGTATTTACGGTATTCTTCGGGTTTTGATATATATTCATCATGATCTGTATGAGATTGGGATTTTTATTCTGACAATTTCCCTGGTATCTGGTCTGGCTGGTGTTTCATTAGCGATTGTTCAGCATGACGTTAAAAAGTTATTGGCTTATCACAGCATCGAAAATATTGGTATCATTGGGATGGGTATTGGTCTTGGTGTTTTGGGACTGGCAGAAAAAATTCCTGTGCTTGCGGTGCTCGGTTTCGGTGGTGGTATTCTTCATATCTTAAACCATTCACTTTTTAAATCATTGTTGTTTTACACAGCCGGTTCAGTCTATCAGCAAACACATACGCGGAATATTGAACAGCTTGGGGGTTTAATTAAAAAGATGCCTAAAACAGCTCTCTTCTTTCTTTTAGGGGCACTGGCAATATGTGGATTACCCCCATTTAATGGTTTCATATCAGAATTCTTGATTTATTCCGGAATGTTTAGATCGCTTCATTCTGCAGGTTTGTTTACCGATATCGTGTTGCTATTTAGTTTTTCAGGATTAGCCATTATTGGTGGCTTGGCTGTATTTTGCTTTACAAAAGTGTTCAGCATTATTTTTCTGGGAACAGCCAG
>CAZIYQ010000356.1:0-1683 GCA_964543505.1 uncultured bacterium
GTTAGGCCACACAAGATAGCGCATTACTAATTTATCGGGTATCAAGATGGTTTGGGATGCATTTATATCGCACGCAACAGAGGATAAAGAGGCCGCTGCTCGTCCCATTGCTGAAGCACTCAAGACGCACGGCTTAAGGATATGGTTCGATGAATTCACTCTGCGGGCAGGAGATTCGCTCCGGCGGTCAATTGATGAGGGTCTAAAGTCCTCCCATTTTGGGGTTGTCATACTTAGCCCAGCATTTTTTCAAAAGCACTGGCCTCAATCGGAATTGGATGGACTTTTTTCTAGGGAAGTGCGCGGAAAGAAAGTGATACTGCCGGTCTGGCACAATTTAGGGTTTGAAGAAGTGGCGTCGTATTCTCCGATGCTTGCGGATCGTGTAGCAATTTCTCTCGCCTCTGGTTTAGCTGACGCAGTGGCTCGGCTACTTGACGTAATCCAGCCGGAGGCTTTTGCGGCGAGCGAATGCGTCAAATACCTTACTGACCGTTGCGGATTCAGGCTTGAGTTAGTTCGAGATGTTGTGATCGAAGCTTCGAGCTTCGAAGAATTCGTTACGTTATTGATTTCAGAGTCGGGACGACGCGACATGTGGCTTAGCATGACTGCAACATTCGAGTTGCCTAACGCTCGCGTTGGTCTAAATAACGCTCGCGAGATTTTGGGTTTACGCAGGTTTGACCACGAATTCCTTTGATATGGAACCGTACCAAGTGCGACACCGGCCTAACAAAAAGATCCAGCGGACAATTGACCGCGGAGTTCGTTTGGCTACGCCAATCCTCACCCCGCCGTCAATTGCCGCTGATCTAAATCGTTCTCACCGCTCCGCGGCGAGAACGATGTTGAAAATAGTATTCTGAGATATGAGCAAAAAGTATAAAGGGAAAATTTGTGTGTATTGCCAGGAAAGGCCATCGATAAAGCAAGGTGACCATGTTTTTTCGCGGGAGCTATTTCTGGAGTCAGAAAGGGCAAATCTTATTAAAGTACCTGCTTGCGACGAATGTAATAACGATAAATCGAAATTTGAACACTATCTGACCGCACTTCTTCCTTTTGGAGGGCTTCATCCTGACGCCAAAGAGCACCTAAAAATTTTGGTCCCGCCAAGACTGGAAAAAAACCAAAAACTTAAAAGAGAGCTCAGGGCTGGCATGGGATATGTAACGAAAGCCGATGAATACGGAAATGAAAGACGTGACCTAACGGTTCCATTTAATGGAGAAATGTATACAGGATTATTCGAATATATTGTAAAGGCATTAACTTGGTTCCATTGGAAAACCTACATAAACAAAAATAGTATTGTTTTAACAACTGCGTTAACAGAATTTGGTGAAGATATGTTTCAACAACATCTGTTTTCTCTTGGGTCAAAAAACACTATAGACGAAAGCATAGGACAAGATACAGTAAAGTATTTTGGAATGCAGGCAGTAGATAACGATCAAATAACCGTCTGGAAATTTCAAGTATTCAATGGTTTGGTTGTTTCAAACAGCGAGGATGAAGGATTTCAAAAATCTACCTGCATAGGTGCAATTTCGGGGCCACCGCAGGTGGTCAACCCCTTTAAAGAGATCCTTGATGAATAACAACATAATCGGGTAGCCGGGGGTCTCTAACCCCCAGCCCCCACACCACCCCGCATGCGGGTCCGCACGGGGCGGTTCA
>CAZIYQ010000357.1:0-1677 GCA_964543505.1 uncultured bacterium
ATTATTCGGCTACTGCAGTTATCTCGGCCACGGGTGTCATGGATGAGCAGCCCACTATCACGCAGCCCAACCGCTCCGGAGAGCTCGAAACATCGCCAAAATGGATTTACCCCTTTGCCAACCGTGAACAATTGCTGTACTGCATCCGCTGTGAAGGGCATCTGACAAAAAACGAAACCGTGACGGTTCTCGGCCATGGAACCACGGCGGCTGAACTGGCCATGATGCTTTATGAACGTTACCAGAACAAAATTTATATATTGACCAATGGCGAGGAACCAGCGTTTACACCAGAACAGAGAAAGATCCTCAAGGCTTATGGCATCCACATTAAAACCCGAAAAATCGTAAATATCATCAGTGCCCGGCCTGTGGAATTGAAGGGATTTGTACTGGAAGATGGTGAAGAGATCGCTATCAAATTTGCGCTCGTGTCTCTGGGCATTCATAAAGTTTATAATGACTTTGCCAGGCAGGCAGGCGCGGAGCTGATGGATGCTGACCAGCCCATAGAAAAACGGCACATCCGTATAGACCGCAAAGGAGAGACCACCGTGAAAAACTTTTTTGCCGTTGGAGATTCCGCCAAGCGGCCCGATGAACCAATCATGAAACAAGTTTACACTGCCATGGAATACGCAGTTCGAGCCGTAGATACCATTGACAGCCGTAAACGTAAAGCCCGGAGGGCAAAATTCTTATGAGAAAAATTTATTACTTCTGTATTATTCTGACCCTTGCTCTTGCACAGGAGCAGACTTTTGATCACAATAGCTTTAATGACCTGCTGGGAAAATATGTCACAAATGGCAGAGTTGATTACCCAAATTTCAAAAAGGATCAAACCCGCCTGGAAACTTATCTGGCTTACCTGCAAAAGGTCAATTCCTCTGAATTCAATGCATGGACGCTCAATGGACAGAAAGCTTACTGGATCAATGCTTACAATGCGCTGACACTTAAAGCGATACTTGATCACTATCCCATCAAGCCGGGTGGTTTTATCGCCAGGGCAAGATTTCCCCACAACAGTATTCGTCAGATTGCGGATGTGTGGGACACACCCATGCTGCGCCTGGCAGGAAAGATGAGAACGCTGAATGAGATTGAGCACGAAATCCTGCGTAAACGCTATCATGACCCCCGACTGCATTTTGTGCTGGTCTGTGCTTCTATCGGTTGTCCTCTGATTGAAAACAAAGCCTTTACCGGCGCTGATCTGGACGCGCGACTGGACCAGGCGGCCCGGAATTTTCTAAACAATCCCGATAAATTGAGACTTGATGTGTCATCGAACACTTTGTACTTATCATCAATATTTGACTGGTTTGGGGAAGATTTTCAATCAACGGGGGCAGATGGGCTCGCACTGACAAAATATAAAGGTGATGATAAGGGCGTGATCCGTTTTGTGTTGAAATATGCTTCCACAGAAACGACAGAGTTCATTCTGCAGCAGCATCCAAAACTTGAATACCTGGATTATGACTGGTCCCTTAATGAGCAGTAATGCCAAGTTTTGAGAGGTTGCACTAAACCCAACATCGAATGAATTACAGAGTCGTCAACGATCTAGACTATTCTCTGAATTCTCCAGAATATCCCAGTAATCGAAGATCTGGTTCACGTAGCGGACCGGTTCGGTTCCCCGGGCATAACCGTGTTCGAGCTGGGAGT
>CAZIYQ010000358.1:0-1667 GCA_964543505.1 uncultured bacterium
TGTCAACTTCATCGAAATATGTTCCTCTCCTGTGAAGGAGAGGGTCTGCCGCAGGGGCAGGTCCGCCATGAAACAACATGTCGGGCAGGGATTAACGGATTTCACGGATTGGATCAACAACAGCTATTTCGACTTTTCTATCATCCTATTTCAAAGTGCGAGTATAGACTATTTCAAAATACAACTTTTAAATAGTCCCTATAAAGTTTTAATATCAGACCATGGATAAAGGATACATCAAGCGTGAATTAGAGGAACTTATCCTGCGGCTTGCCGGGAAATTCCCCATTATTACTGTCCTGGGGCCGAGACAGTCCGGTAAAACGACACTGCTGAAGCACTTGTACCCAAGCTATGCATATGTGACGCTGGAAGCTCCTGATGTACGGTTGAGGGTTCAGGCCGACCCTCGGGGCTTTCTGGACCAGTACAAGAACGAACCGCTGATCATCGACGAATTTCAACGCTTCCCTGATCTGGTTTCCTATCTTCAGGAATACGCCGATGCCCATTACGAGATGGGACAGGTCTTTTTGACCGGCTCACAGCAATACGAAATCGCTGAAAAGGTGTCACAGTCCCTTGCGGGTAGAACGGCCATTTTAAAACTCCTGCCATTATCTCTGGCTGAGATCACAAACAAATTTCCCCTTAACAATTTGGGAGAGATGATGTTTCGCGGGTCCTATCCCGCCGTATATCACCGCAAACTGAATCCGTCGGATTGGTATCCGTCTTATGTTGAGACTTATCTTGAAAGAGATGTAAGAAAACTACTCCAAATTGGAAACCTGGATAAATTTGCATTATTTCTGCATCTTCTTGCAGGCCGTGCAGGGCAGTTGATGAATTTAAATAATCTATCCAGGGAAGCAGGTATAACCCAACCCACCGCGAGACAATGGTTCTCCATTCTCCAGGCCAGTCAGTTGATTTTTTCCTTAAAACCTCTGCATCGCAATATCAACAAACGTATTTTGAAAACACCCAAACTCTATTTCAATGATACGGGTATGCTCTGCTACCTGCTTGGATTGTCCTCTGTTAAGGAACTGCGGGGGCATCCGCTTGTTAGTGCCATCTTTGAGAATTTTGTCATCTCGGAATTTGTAAAATTCAACAGTACCGCATCAGCCGTCAATCTGAAGCTGCTATACTATAGGGATAAAAATGGCCGAGAAGTGGATTTCATCCTCGAAAGGGGAAATGAATTAGACTTATTCGAGATAAAATATACTCATACCATCCGCCAGAGTCATTTTAAACATCTGAAGTTTGTAGCGGAAAAAACAGAGACTCTAAGCCAATCGGTGATCTATGCCGGTGAGCTGCGCCTGCCAAATGTAATTGGTTGGAAAGAGTTGCGCAATATCAGTGGGATCTTAAAACTCTAACCTATCAGAATCTGGAATATAGGGCTGGAACAGGATGAAACTTTTCATCCATTCCTGGACCGGCTGAACCCACCCACAATGATGCAGCGATACCCCATTGCTCGTAAACTCGCGGGGACAGGTTGTCGCTGCACTCCAGAAAGAACAACCCCAAAGGGAGTGAATGAATGACCCCGTTTTTCACCCCCGGGATAGCAGGGTCTGGAAATGGGCTTTAGCCCAAATTAAAGAGAAACCCGGTAGCCCAATTCGTGGGTTTGGGATTTGCGGGGA
>CAZIYQ010000359.1:0-1626 GCA_964543505.1 uncultured bacterium
GACTGCGCCGGTGGTGCCTGAGCCAGCGAAGGAGTCGAGCACAAGATCGCCAGGAAGAGTTGCAAGATCTAGAATCCTCTTTATAAGCCTTTCTGGTTTTGGGGTTGAAAAAGAATCCGTTGAGTTTATTGCTTTTATTTCTTCTGTAGCCTCATGATTATGACCCACATCACCGTGCAGCCAAATTGTGGGTGAAGGCGTGCCCGATATTTTTAGTTCACTCAGGAATGTTTTACGGGATGGCGATGCATCACCCTTTATACCAAACCAAATTTCATTGTTTTCATCCATTTGGCGGAGTTTTTCTGCCGGAAACCTTGGTGATGATCCTTTTGGAGGCCCCCATTTATACCCGTTCTTAAAAGTGAACGTAAATGCCTGTTCTTTCTCTGATCCTTTTCTTTTCGCATAAAGAGGTGTGGCTTTCCATGGACCTTTTGGATGGTTGTCAGGGTTTTTGTAACGCTTATCCATCTCCGCACTTCGTTCCAATCGAAATGGTCTCCATATTTCCTTGTTTCGTGCATACACCAAAATATGATCATGGTTATCTGATAACCATTTAGCATCATTAGCAATTGTATATTTCTTTTGCCAAATAGCATTTGAAATAAAGTTAACTCTACCAAACACTTCATCACACAAAACCTTCAAATAATGACACTCATTGTCGTCGATAGTGATCCATAACGACCCTTCCTCTGACAGAAGATTACGAATAATCTCCAGCCGACCAAGCATTAGCGACAGCCAGAGAGAATGCTCTACACCATCATCATAGTGCTCAAATGCACTGCCAGTGTTGTAAGGAGGGTCGATAAAGACACACTTCACCTTTCCTGCATACTCCTGCTCCAACGCCTTCAAGGCCAACAGGTTGTCGCCGAATATTAGCTTGTTATCAAAAATGTCGTTATCTGATACTCGGTGCTTGGCATGATATGAGCGCTCCGGCTCCTCCAGCAAGATGCGAGGCTCCAGCTTCGGTCGGTTTTCTTTTCCAATCCAGGTAAGTTCGAGTTTTTGCTTACTCATCGTTATTTTCCGTGCGCAACTTTTTCCCTGTAGGTGCGAATTTATTCGCACGAATCACTGCCAGCCATAATGCGAATAAATTCGCACCTACAGCCATGCCGCATCCCAATGGGGGTAATCACCGATGTGATCCACCAACCCTGCGCGTAGAGGGTTGGCAACAATATAACGGGCAATCTGTCTGATATCTTCTTCTTTGCGGACGGCATGGTCATAAAATGCTTTTTGCCACAACGAACCACGGCGGTTCAAATAGCCATTCACACGATACGCCGAACGCCCCTTCAATTGTTTGACGGCGGACGACAGGGAAAGCATGTCCCCCAATTGAAACAGCCAATGTACATGATCCGGCATGACAACCCAGGCCAGTGAATTTACCGCGCCGCTTTCGTGCAGGGCACGCATTTCAGCCACCACAAATCGAGCACAATAGAAATCGCCAAAATAACATTTCTCGCGTTCCGCCAGTACGGTCGTCATGAAATAGGCTTGCCAGTGCTCGTTGAAGCGACCTTTGCGTAAATCATCATAGGACATGTCCGGCCTTGATGCGTGCGAATGTTCGTGCGAATAAAGTCGCTCCTTCGG
>CAZIYQ010000360.1:0-1555 GCA_964543505.1 uncultured bacterium
AATCTTTTTATTCCCATAGGGTAAATATATCAAACCTGCAGTTGTGCTTAGCACTCTTTTTCGGAGTGGCCTGAGGCGAATTTCATTTTTGTGCTCTACTGTACGTGGCAATTTGTGTTGGATGTTCCTTGAATTAATCAGGTGAAGATAATTGATGCACCCGCAGACTTTTCATAGAATTGTCCAACGGTCAATACTGCCTCCACCTGATCGACAATATCTTCTTTTTTTAATTTAAACATATCCATAGCCAGTTTGCAGGCGTAGATGTGGCCGCCGGCGTCTGAGAACATTTCCAGAAATTCGCCGATGGGCGGTATATCCAGTTTCTCCATCTCCTGCTTCATCATCCATGAGGCCAGCTTGGATACACCGGGAATCGCCCCCAGCAGTGTCGGCATGGGCATCGTAATGGGCATTCCCATCATGGGCATGGCCAGGTTCAGCGCTGCGTTCCCGACCGTAGCTATTTTTAATTGGTCATGAGTTTTTTTTATCAGCGCATTCAGGCCGAAAAAAGTGAAAAATATACTCGCTTCTATTCCTTCCATGCGGGCGCCGTTTGCCATAATTAAGGATGGATATACTTCATCAAGCCCTCCTTTTGAACAGATGATTGATACTCTTTTTATGGGTTCGGGTGCTTCAGTAGACATGGTAATTTCTCCTGTTTTTATGGTTTTTATATGCAGCCTTGAGGTTTTTTAATACCTGCAATCCGCGCCGCTTTTTTTGCCGGACCGCCCGGAAACAATTGATAGAGTTCTTTGGTGGGTACACCGGACTGTTTGGTCAGCTTACGAATGGATGGCCCCGTTCCGTTAGCCTCAAATTCTTTGCGCATGAATTCGATTACGGCAAAGTGCCGTTCCGTCAGTTCGGAGATGCCATCCTCGGCTGCCAATACGACGGCTACAGCTTTGGTCCATTGCGTGTTATCTGTTATATAGCCTTCGTCATCAAAATCAATCTGTTTGCCTGCAATTTCTCTAAGTGCCATTTTATTTTGTCCTTTCATTATGCATGAGTTGTGTCGTTCTGATATCTCGATAAATTCTTAAGGAAGGTCATGATGAAGCCGATGCCCTTCTTCATTTCGGGAGTGCGTAATTCTTTAAGTGTCCTCCAAATTGTGTACTCTTCGATTTGCTGGGTATCAAGGTCTTTATAGATCGAAACGGCATTGTTTATGGAATGCAGCATATCGGGTTGAGATAAGTTTTTAACTGTCTCAAGGATTGAGACAATATTCTCTCCCAGGAGTTTAACATCCTCAACACCGAAATGCGTCACTACATTATCAGCTACCCTGAACAATTCAGCAATGAATTCGAAATACCCTTTTCGATCAAATTCGTCCAGACGATACAGCAGGTCCTGGAAAAGGTCCTTCCCGATGGGTTTTCCATCTTCAAAGAAATCCAGCACACTTTCAAACTTGTGGATGACTTCATTGATATTGTGAACATTTCGGATGATCTTTTTAACGAGTTTGAGGAAATCACCGGTCTGCACGAAAGGCGCCACATCCTCCAATTCCACCACCGCCGACTGG
>CAZIYQ010000361.1:0-1542 GCA_964543505.1 uncultured bacterium
GCGCCTTCAGGCTCTTTTTATCACAGGCCACAAAGATCAAACCCAGCCAATCAGCTAAAGTTAATTTTCCAAAAAGCCTGCACATAGCTTCTAGAGAAATGCTGCCGTGTCTATACTGTGAAATCCAGTAATGGACCTGATGTCTGACATAATGTGTTCTGGAGATATTGACATCCTTCAATTGTGCTTTGTGATTTTCCTTTAACAGCTTAAGCCATACGTACATATTGTTAACCAGAACATTCCCCGGGAGCTGGCCCGCAAAATCTCCTGATATACCCAGATAATCCTCTGCTTCCTTCTGTTCATTATCGCTAAATACAAAATGGCCATACGATTTTGGAGTCACTCCAAGAACATATAATCGATCGGGAACAAAAACCCATGTCTTTGCTTTTAACAATAAAGAATTGAGAGCAAAATGGTCGGGATATGGGGGGCGGAAAATAGGCGCCTCGACCCTATTGATGACTTTCCTTGACCACAGATGGGGAAGGGTATTGAGCGGAACACGGACATCAAACCGGAACATATCCAGGACAATGGAACGGAGTGTTTCAGGTGGAAGCAAGCCCTCATGCTTGAAATCATATGGGTGAAAAGGGTGATGCGAATAGTGGCTTTGGGGATTTTCGCCGACTGCCTGCGCGTGAATAAAACAGTAACCATTGTAAGAAATGCCTTCGGGATAATCGTATTGTTCCAAAACCTCTTCCATCCTTTCAAAGTATCCAGGAAGAAGAAAATCGTCATCCCCAATCATAAGAACGTAATCGCCAGAACTGGCATAATAGGCATTGTTCCAGTTTTCAGTTACGGAAACCAACTTGTCAGTTCTGAAGAACTTTAGGCGCGCATCTCCGGAAAAGGTCTTAATAACATCGGGTGTATTATCAGTATTGGCATTATCAAAAACAATTAATTCCATATCCTCATAAGGCTGGTCGAGGACCGACCTGATGCAGTTGGCAAGAAACTTTCCTCCATTCCGGGTTGGCAACAATACCGAAAACTTCATCAATCTATTCCTGTTGCTTTTTTCTGATAAATAACAGTGTAGGCACTTCCATTCAACTCTCGGCGATCCCATAAGGCCATAGGGATGCTCGCAAGGGCTCCCGCAAAAAAAGCCATCATCTGAGCGCCCTTACCGGTAAAATGGTTCATAAACAGCCTTTGCCAAGTGAATCGGTTCCAGGACCTTGCTCCCTTGTCATTTGTGGTCAACATGACCTGCGACAACCCCCAGGATTCTAACTGCTTGGTTAAAAAGGAAACAGGGATAAGGTTGACATGGCGAGGCGCATCGACATGAGGCCATGATGGGCCAAGTATTCGAAATCCAAAAGAAGCTGGATTTGGGGTTGCAACCAACAAAATCCCGCCTGGATTCAGATTTTCCACTGCCGCATCCAGACACGCCCACGGATCAGGGAGGTGCTCAATATTATGCCAAAGGGCAATCACATCATGGCCTCTCAACCCCTTAATCGCATCGTGGGGCTTGTCGCTCTGAATCGCATTCACCCCCACTACCCGTGA
>CAZIYQ010000362.1:0-1535 GCA_964543505.1 uncultured bacterium
AGTGTTTTAGCCGGAGGCCTGGCACATGATTTTAATAATATCCTCACTTCCATCCTCGGAAACATCAGCCTTTTAAAAGAGGAAATCAAACCTGAAATGAAGCATGCAGATTTGTTGGATCAAGCTGAAAAAGCCACCTTACGAGCCAAAGACCTCACACAACATCTACTTACTTTTTCAAAGGGTGGTGAACCTGTTAAATCAATAACAGCGATCAATAGTATCATTCGCGATACCACTGATTTCATGCTGAGCGGCAGCAAGATTCGTTGTCATTACCATTTTAGTGGAGAACTGTACAGGGCGGAAATTGATTCCAATCAAATCAGTCAGGTGATTCAAAACCTGATCTTGAATGCAATCCAGGCAATGCCCGCCGGCGGGAAAATTGATATCACTGCACAAAATTATATTGCTGACAATCATAAAATGTTCAAATCAGGTAAATATGTAAATATTGTAATAAAGGATCAGGGACCCGGGATTTCTAAAGAAAATATGGACAAAATATTTGATCCATTCTTCTCTACCAAAGAAAACTCAAGTGGGCTCGGTTTGGCAATTTGTCATTCCATCATAACCAAACACAATGGATATATTTTGGTAGCGTCAACTGTTGGGGAAGGCTCTGAATTCATCATTTACCTCCCGGCCATTGCAGAGTCAGAAAAAAAATCAAAAGTGAGTCCCGGTACCAATATGAGCAATTTAAGTGTCCTGCTAATGGATGATGAAGCTGCGATCCGAAATGTGGTAAAGGCTATGCTGAGTCGCCTGGGGTGCAAAGTTCTCCTGGCAGAAGAGGGTTCAAAAGCGATCGAGTTATATAAGGAAGCCTTAGCCAAAGAGGAACCCATCGACCTAATCATCATGGACCTGACAATACCCGGTGGACTTGGTGGAAAAGATACTATCGTCGAGATCTTAAAAATTGACCCTAAGGCGGTCGGCATCGTATCCAGCGGTTATTCGAATGACCCGGTTATGGCCAATTACCCGGACTATGGATTCAAAGGAGCTATTGCCAAACCTTTCCGGTTTGCTGATCTAAAATCCATCCTCACGGAGGTTTTGGAAAATTCCGCTAAATCATAAGGATTCTAATATGAATGAAGTTTTAATAACAATACACGGGCGAAGATCTATCCGTGCGTACGAAGACAAACCAATATCGGCTGAAATTAAAACTGAAATTCTAGATGCTGCACAGCGATCTCCCACAGCCGGGAATTTGATGCTCTACTCAATTTTAGAAGTTGATGACCAGAAAATAAAAGACAAATTGGCCAAAACCTGTGATAATCAACCCTTCATATCCAGAGCCCCCTGGCTATTGCTGTTTTTGGCAGATTATCAACGCTGGTATGATTTCTACAAATTATCCGGAATCGGCGATGTAGATTCGGAACACAAACACACATTGCGAAAACCCCAATCCGGTGATTTATTTTTGGCTTGCTGTGATGCACTCATCGCGGCTCAAACCTCTGTGATTGCAGCAGAATCATTAGGGATTGGTTCTTGTTACATTGGAG
>CAZIYQ010000363.1:0-1507 GCA_964543505.1 uncultured bacterium
TTAGAATCCTGTTTATCCGGTTGTGTCGGAGGTGAATAATCAAATGGAGTCTTCCCAATCAATTGATCTTTCCCTGCACCAAAGTGCTCTAGAGCAGCTGGATTGCAATCGATAAATATATTCCCCTGAAGCAGCAGGATGGCATTCGCTGATGAGTTAACAAGAGAAGAATATTTTTTCTCATGGTCTGCCAGAGTTTTCTCAAATTCTTTGTTCACCGATGTGTCTGCAACCACTGCAACAGTACCGACAAGATTACCTTTCTCCCCTACTATTGGAATTGCCGTCACCTCTGTGCCAATAAAAGAACCGTCTTTGCGTTTTAGCTGAAGATTAAACGCTTTTGGAGCAACATCCTCATCCGTAAAGAATTGGCCCGACGATAAAGTTTTACGCGCATCTTCGATAAAATTGACGAGAGGCTGATTCAGCATATTCGCAGAGCGGTATCCAAGCAAGTTGGTAAGTTGTTCGTTCACAAATATAATGTTGCCTTTGGCATCAAGCCGGCAAATGCCATCTTTAACTGTGCCGGCAAGGTCATCGTATAATTTTACCAATTGCTCCAGTTTTGACCGCAGTTCCGCAAGGTCCCGATTATTTTTAATGACGCCATAAGCAATGGGCTCTCCCCCAACTTTCGTTATGGCTGCATTGATCACTACAGGAATTTCAGACCCGTCTTTCGCTATCAAACAGGTTTCAAAGGGTTCAATCTTTTTATGTAAAAACAAATCCGTCATCAGTTTCAGATTTGACTTATGCGCCGTACGTGAAAAAAGATCAACTAGTGGAGTGTTGATCAGCTTATCGTTCGTATATCCCGTTAAGGAGGTAATTGCAGGGCTTATGTAGTTCAGCTTACCTGTACGTGTCATTTGGAATATCACATCGTTTGAAGCATCTGTGAGAAAACCAATCTTTTTATTGAGCTCAGAGATCCTTTCCTGGAACTGTTTTTTTTCTGCCAGATCACTGACAATGCATACGGTCCCAAGGTATTTACCAGAACTGTCGATGATCCGCTTGAAGGTATTCCGGGCTTCAAATGCTTCACCATTTTTAGTTACAAACTCAAAACTGTGTTCCTGATCTTTTCCCTCCGCACCGAAGACATAATTTTTAAAAATTGCCAAAATTTCTTTCTTACTGTCTTTTGCCCAAAATGGATAGGGAGGTTCCAATCCGAGAAGCTCCTCTTCAGTAAATCCCGTGAGTTTTTCCATCGTTTTACTGGTGATACGAATCCTTCCAATGGGATCGACGACATAGACACTATCTGCAACACCATCCATCGTTGAACTGCGGATACTTTTTTCCCAGTCCAGTTGTTCTTTATTTTTTCGAACATCCGTCAGATCACTCACCCGCAAAACCATGCTGGTCATACCGGACCCCGGTTCAGAAAGCGGGTAAGCAGAAACCTGATAATCAGTGTCTAAAACAGATTTCTCTAAAATTTCAGGCTTCCCGGTATCTAATGTTGATTTAATCAATTTCCTGATGA